>CAKZTD010000134.1 GCA_937921595.1 uncultured Saprospiraceae bacterium | reverse complement strand
AACCCGCACAAAAAGTAAAACCCTTTGAAAGAATCCACTCCGTAAAAATCTGTGTCAAAATTATTCACTCAAATCAGGCTTAATATATTTATTCTCAGGATAAATTTTCAAAAACAAATTATTATCCAAATCCGGAGCTCGCTCTTTCCGATTAAAGATTACCGCATCCATTAAATTTGAGATATCATTTTTCATATAAAAATTCCCCAACGGTCTGGAAAGATAATCATTCAATTGTAATCCTTTTAATGGTAGCAAACAATTATCATATTCGGATTGCCCCAGTAAATATTCTAAACTTTTTCCTTTAGGTTTTTTTAGTTTTTTTTGACGTGTGGTTCCATACTTTCCTTCATGAGCTACAAAACCAATTGTAAATAATTTATCTCCAAATTTTTCTTTCACATACTCGCCCATCATCTTATGTTTTTTATAGTAATTAGCCGCAAGCACTTGAATGGCCCAACTCTTCATCCTTACTTCATCCGAATTATACAAAAAGTGACTGGTCGCTCCCCAACAAATAATCTTTTTACCGGGATTATTTTCCTTAAGCCAATATAGATTATCTGCCATCTGTTCATCTCTGTCATCTGTTTTCAATTTTAAATCGGACAGATATATTTTGAAACTTTTCAAGGTTTGAGTCCAAAAAGAAGATTGATCATCGTCAACTTCATTTACAACGAAATTCATCATTTCATTAATGAACCGAATATCTTTTTCTACCTCTTTTTTCTTATACTTTTTAAACTTAAAAGTGTTGACAAAACCCATAGATTCTTCTAGGTGTTTCATTCTCCCTCCTTCCAAATCTTGAAATTGATGAGCCTCTAAATATTCTTTTAAATCCCCTAATAATTCTTTCTCAGAATATCTACTATACAACTGACCATCGAAACCTGTTATTTTCAACGGCCGATCAGTTTCTAACCGTCGCTCAATATATTTAACCAATGGCTTAAATTCTTTCACCATAGACCACAAAAAAGTAACACTCTTTCCTAAGGCAATCTCTACCTCTTCTCCTTGTTCTATCATTTCCCAAGCCTTATGACAGGAATAAAAATCACTTTCAAAAGCTAATATATCAAAGCCCATTTCTTCATGAAGATATTTCACCAATTTGATCTTGGTTTCAAAAGCAACAGCCTCCCCATGAGATTGTTCTCCGAGCATGATGACATCCACGTCTTTTAATAATTCTTTTAAAGGTTCGAAGCTAGAAAAATCTTCGTTAGCTTGAGCAACTTGATTTAAATTGATCAATCGAGATAAGATGGAATCTGTTGGAGTATTTTGAGCTGATAAGCTAAAACAAAAAAACAAGAAGAAGAGTAAGATTCTAAATTTCATATGCTTTATTATTTGGATGGTCTTTAAGTTGCTATGCATTTTTTTGATAAAATTCTAAACTTTAGTCTTTCACCAAGTCTTTTATCTGAATGAGTGAATGAGTGAAAATGAGAGAACACTCTAAGTCCTGAGCCTGTTTCTTTTGCATTTTGGAGATGGTATTCACTCATTTGTTAATTCGCTCATTCGTTCATTTCTTTATTGGCATTCAAAAGTGTATTCTAATTAAATTATAACGACAAAAATAGGATTTAGTGTTTTGTTAAGCTATGTATTTTTTCATTACCTTTGGCTAAAATGAGCAAGGACGAGATTTTTATAACTGAGGACGGAAGTCATTCGATTCATTCTGGTAAGTTTGATGTTAGCTATCACTCCAGACATGGAGCCATTGCTGAAGCTTATCATGTCTTTATTGATGCCGCTTTACGATTTAAGGCCGTTATCCAAAAAGATATCCAGATCATGGAAATCGGATTTGGAACAGGGCTTAACGCTTATGTTACGCTTCTCGAAGCAATAAAACGAAATCTAAATATCACTTACACTGCCATTGAAGCCTATCCAATAACGATGAATCAGGTGGAAACTTTAAATTATCCTGAGGAGTTGAATCCAGATTACAAAGATCAATTTATTGAAATGCATACCAGTGAATGGGACGCCCCAATTACGATTAGGGAGGAGTTTTCTTTTGAAAAGAAGTTGATGAAATTCGAAGAAATTGATTTTAAAAATCAATTTGACATCATTTACTTTGATGCCTTTGCGCCCAATGCTCAACCTGAACTTTGGTCTGAAGACATCCTTCGCAGAATGTATAATGCCTTGAAACCTGATGGTATCCTGACTACCTATTGTGCAAAAGGTGTGGTTAAACGAACCATGAAAAGTGTTGGATTTACTATTGAAGCACTTCCTGGTCCGCCTCGTAAACGAGAGATGACCCGAGCGACTAAGGAGATTATAGACTAATTAAATTTGTATGAATATTTTACAATTTATGCTTATTTAAATATTCTTTAAGTCTTTCTCGATAAGCAGGTCCAAGTGGAATTTCTTTATTATTGACCAATACGCATCTGCTATTTGATTGATCAATTTTCTTGAGGGGAACAATAAAGGATTTATGGATTCGCTGAAAATCATAAGGCTTAAGAAATTCTTCTAATGCTTTTAATGTTTTTAAAACCATATAATATTTGTTGCCACAAATGATCTTAGCATAATCTTTCATCCCTTCAATGTAGTCTATCTTTTCGATAAACACTTTAATAAACTCATCTCCATCTTTTACAAAAAAAGACTGCTCTCTTTCTGTTTCCAATTTATCAGAAGATTCAAAATGTTTTAAGGTTTTCGAAAAACGTTCTAATGATACTGGTTTTAATAAATAATCGACCACGTTCAATTCGAAACTCTCCAAAGCGAATTCAGAAAAGGAAGTAGTCATCACAAATTTTGTTGTATCCTTTAACAACTTCACTAAATCAATTCCTGAAATATTAGGCATCGCTATATCTGTAAAAACAAGATCGACATTATTCATTTTTAAAAATGAAACCGCTTCTACCGGATTAATAAAAGTTTTCAAAACAACATAATTCGGAAACACGGAAAAATAATGTGTAATCACATCAATTGCCAATAGTTCATCATCAATCACTACAACTTTATAATTCTTCATGCTTTAAATTTGATATTTAATGTGGCAATAAATTCATTCTTTTTTTCTTCAATATTTAAACTTGCATCTTGTCCATAGGATAAATCCAAACGTTTCCGAAGATTATGCAATCCCTTCCCTACTCGATCTGATTCTTGAAAATGTTGTTTTTTAAAAACGCTATTCCTAATCTTAAAAATTAAATGATCTTCAGATAACTGGGCATCTATATTTACAAAAGCTGAATCATTATTGGTATAAAATCCATGTTTAAAAGCATTCTCCACCAAGTTGATCATTAACAAAGGTTCAATCAATTGTCCTTTTAAGGCTCCATTTAATTTAAAAGAAATATTAGCATCATTCCCAAATCTGATTTTTTCAATCTCTAAATAGTCTTCTATAAATTTAATTTCATGCTTTAATAAAGTCCCTGAAACAGATGCATCATCAGTCAAATAGCGCATCATTCCAGAAAGCTTTAAAATGCTGTCTGAAGTATTCGGATGTTTTTTAATAGACATGCTATACAATGAATTGAATGCATTGTATAAAAAATGCGGATTGAATTGTTGTCTTAACAGTAAAAGTTCTGCCTCTTCTAATGCTTGCTTTGTTTTTAGATAAGAATTATTAATCAGTAAGTTTAGATTTTTTAAAATGTAAAAAAGTGAGGTAAAGATAAAAATCAATCCAACATAATCGGTAAAATTAGATCTGCTCCATGCATCAAATGGAATGCCTCTTCTATAAAGTTTTAAAAAAGCTAATCCTAAAAAGAACAACAAGATGCTTATAAATGTAACAATCTTAATCCCTATGGATTTATGAGGTAGTATTTTATACATTACCAAATACGCAACACTCCCTGCAAGAAACAATTCAAAAGCATCGCAAGTAAAAAAAAACAATGGTTCTTTCAATAAATAAGAATAGGCTGCAATTAATACATTGAGTGTGATAATCAAAAAGAAAACGGTTATATAAATTCTATTTACCTTTTTTTGATTATCTGATATTGCAATGAATGAACTTATCGAAAATTGGTTTGACATATGATTTTTTTAATTTTCTTTGAACCAAAATTTACTCCTCTAGTTCTTTTGTAAAAGTATACAATCCCTTTCAATTCTTGTCGGCTCACCTGCCCTTCTTATCGACTCAGAGTATAGGCTTATCGATTTAGCTTTTAAAGAAGTCTTCGATCGACTAGTATTGTGGTATTCTTCACGAAAAAACAATGAACTTATGAAACTCCTTATTCGGTCTATTTTATTTCTATTTTTCATTTCTCAAATTTCAAATATCCTCGCTCAATCATCGGAAGATGATGGTATAGATAACAGATCTCCATTTTCAAAAGTAATCTATAAAGATAATCACCCTTTTATTGAAGTTGATCAAGAATGGGTTAAGATAATAAGTATCCAAGATCAGTCTATTCAAAAAATTATCAGGCAATGTGTTGACTTATGTCCAAAAGATTGGAAAACTTGTTTTCATGAATTCTGGGGCTATATCATGGATGACTTAGGTATTGAACGAAAAGAAAACATTTCCATTCGTTATTTAAAAAACGGAATTGAGAGTAGTCATTCTTTTCAGCTTTTAGAAGAAAACACAAAACTAGCTAAGGATTTTCATTATCAAAACATTACCTCAAACCGAATAAATAGAAAAAGAACCCAAGAAATTCCAAGTGAGTTTAAATACTTAGTTAAGCGATTGGATGGTTTTCAAAAAATGGATACCGATTGGATTTCCAAAGAAGAAGCCATTCATGATTTAAATTATTTAGAATGGGAAATCGCGAATCATTATTCTTATGCTGACTTGAGAGGTTTTGATTACCAAGGAGCAATTGATGCAATCATTCTTAATTTAAGAGATGGGATTAGTAAAAGAGATTTTGCTTACCAATTAAAAATGTTGATGACAAACTTTGGCGATGGTCATAGTAGAGTTAGTTTTAGAGATATAAAAAAACCAGAAGAATCAATTTGGCTCCCTTTTGAAATCATCAAACATGAAGACAATTTCTATGCAGTTGATGGTGAAACAAAATCATTTCTCTATGAAGACTTTCCTCAAATCATTGCTATAAACGATCATCCAATTGATCATCTATTTGAATTGGCCAAAGAGTTGGTATCCAAATCAAATAAAAAATCAATGACCAAAGATGCCTTAGTTTATTTTAATTATACTGGCTTCATTTTGAAATTAACTGGAGAAAAAAATCTCAAAAATGCACAGGTCACTTTTAGCGATGGACAAAACCATAAAACGAAATCATTTGTATTAGGCAAGCACAGACTTCAGAAATTAATAAAGGATCATCAATTAATGGACACGATTCTTCCAAAAGGAATTGGGTATATCGCATTAAATACAAGGATGTATAAAACGGATGAATTTATTGAAGGGATTCATCAAGCAATGCAAAATGTAAAAAAAACCGAAGGGCTAATTATTGATATTCGAAGAAACGGAGGAGGAAATCGAGCGCCTTTAATCAACTTCTTATCCTATTTCATAAAAGAACCTAAAGTCGTTAATGTCGCTAAATTTAGAATTGATCAAGCAGATGATTTGGACCCACAATTTGGTTATCTCGACAGTCGGTACCTTTTTCCTTTTGATATTAAAGAAGACTATTTCTTAGTTGAAGATGAATTCTTCTCCATTAAAGATTTTAAAAATACAATATCAACCTTTCAGAAATCTTTCACGCCTGCTCGTTTAGCCGAAGAGGATAAGTTTTCAGTATACCATTATATGGTTGTAAATCCAAAGGATCTTAAAAACCGGTATTATTATGATCAAGAGGTTATTATTTTGATTGACGAAGGATGTTTTAGCGCTTCTGATATCTTCGCTGCAGGAATGAAACAAGGAGATCAAGTTCAACTTTTAGGAAATTGTACTCAAGGAGGAAGTGGAAATGCAAAAAGCAAATATTTGCCAAATTCTGAAATTAAAGTAAAATTGTCCAGAATATTTTCTTACCAACCTGATGGAAATCTTTATGATACACATGGTGTAGTTCCGGATATTCAAGTTGACTATACTTTGAAAGATAAACTAGGAAATTCAGATAGCCAGTTAGATGCTGCTATTCAATTATTACAAAGGCATCAATAATTTTAAAATAAAAAAGGTATTGATTGTTTTGATTTTCGGAATCTACGAAAATCAAAACAACCAATACCTTTTAATAGAAGATCATAATATTTTACAATCTTAGAAGACTCTAATTCTTAAAAACGAACTCGGTTCTTCTGTTTGCATAATGATCAGACTTAGAACAATCAACATTGTCTGAACAACCATTTATTAATTCTGTCTCACCATATCCTCTTGCCGTTAAGCGATTGGCTTCTATTCCTTTTGCAGTAATGTACCGAACTACTTCATTTGCTCTCTTTTGAGAAAGCCATTGATTGTATTCTTCATTACCCCGTGAATCGGTATGAGATCGAATCTCGACCTTAAGATCAGGTTTCATTTTTAATTCTTTGATCAACTTTTCTACTTCAATGGAAGAATCATCATTGAGTCGGTGAGCATCAAAACCATAATGGATGTTTGACACATAAACCTCACCAGAGTTTCCAACATTACCTACTTTACCTAAACCAGCATCTGATTCGTTTACCTCCTCAAGGTTATCTAGTATTTTAAATTCCGTTCTTCTACTTGTTGTCGCAAGCATCTCCGGTGCAGTTTCCTCATTTGCAATCTCCTCTAATTCACCTTTTCCAACAGCCTTTAACCTTGCTTTCTCAACTCCATTCATTACCAGATATTCCATTACTTCTTGAGCTCTTCTTTTTGAAAGCCATTTGTTATATGCTTTCTTACCTTTAGTATCTGTAAAAGAATTGATTGAAAGATTCTTGTTAGGGTTTGTTTTTAAATAATCAGAAAGATCTTTCAAGTACCTTTTATCCTCTTCTTTAATCTCAAAACTATTAAAGTCATAGTAAATATTTGGAATCGAAGTAAAGTCGTTTTCAGCTGGAGGAGGCAATACTAATACTGCTTCAACAGGTATTACTTCTTCAATTGTTTCCATCGCGGGTTCTTCTATAGTAGTCTCCTCAACGGGGGCATCAATCATTTCTATTTCTTCCTCGACAATCTCGATCTCTGTTTCGAAATCCTCTTCTTCTCCTTCCGCAATTGAAATACTTTCCAACATAGATTTGTTTTTAGCATTTCGGATCACTGCTTCCTTATCAGATATTTTAGGGTCCAAAGTATTCATATTTCGACTAGCAAGAACTTCATCTTCTTCGCCTACTTTTGACAACTTCATTTCTGCATATAACAACCCAACATCATTACAATCCAAATTTTTCGTAGAAACGAATATCTCATCTAAATAATAATCCGTCGGAAATGCCTTAACTGAGAAATCAGATTTGCAATCCAGACAAAACTCAAAGGAACCATCTGAATTAGTTAAGGTCTCTTCTTTTTCAAGAGTAGAGAGATTAGCCAATGCAACTCGTACTTTATCCAATTGAATAGGCTTCCCTGATTCATCGACAAGTTTGCCACTTAACTTAACACAAGTTTGTTTCGATAATGCAACACTGAATGTTTTGACTTCATCGTTAATCAATGCTGGATTAAATAATCTCTTGCCATAAAGCGGATGCTCTACTGTCAGAAGATTTAATTCGCTAACGGATCTTTCTAATTCAATTTTGCCTGAAGAATCAGAGGTCCATTCCATGATGTTTTCATATTCATCCTTCATGCTGACTTTAGCATTAGCGAGAGGCAATTCTGATTTATCATCTAAAACATATATTGTTGTTGAAACCAATTCATCTTCAAGCTCATTTGTATTAACATTATCTGTCGTGATTGATTCATCAGATTCGTCAGTCTCAGGTCCCCAATAATAAATATCATTTCCACCAATTCCTCCACTTCGATTAGATGACAAATATCCAGACTTTCCGTCTTTATTTATCAAGAAACCAAAATCATTTCTATTAGAGTTATAAGGTGTCCCCATGTTTACGGCACGACTCCATTTGCCATCTGCATTTGAGCTACTTACATAAATATCCATGAGTCCTTGTCCTCCTTTTCTATTGGAAGAAAAATAGAGTACGCCAGACGAATCTACATATGGAAAAAGTTCACTTTTTAAAGTGTTGACTTTGGAGCCTAAGTTTTTTGGCTTAGTCCATTTTCCTTTTTTCAATGTTGAAACATAAATGTCTGTCGCACCAGAACCACCTGGACGATTGGAAACAAAATAGAGTTCTTTTCCAGAAGGTGAGAATGCAGGGTGCCCTGAAGAATAATTCCTCATATTGATAGACATCTTTTTTATATTTCCCCATGAACCATTTTTCCAAGTTGCTGAATAGAGACGAACATCACTAAAGCCACTTGCTCTTTCAATGGTTTTAATGTCTCTTGAGAAAACAAGTGTTTTCCCATCTGGACTAATGGTCGCCATTCCTTCTTGAAATTCAGAATTTAAATCACTGTTGTAGATCTTTGGTGTTTCAAGTTTTCCATCTAAAGTAAACGACGAGAAATAAAAATCAGAATCCTTACCTTTTGTTGAGCCAGGATTTATTCTGTCAGAAGTAAAGAGAATTCCATCATTAAACATTACTGGACAGTAATCATGATCTGGAGAATTCAATTCACTTAAGTTGACAACTTTTATCTTTTCCTTACCAATCTTTTGAGCACTAAATAATGGGTATGCTGTTCCAGTGTGAATGGACTGCGAGAGCGATGGTAAAGCGAACAAAAGTATAATCAACTGAGTGATTAACTTTAACATGTTTATTTTTTTAAAGAAACTAAAATAGACTTCTGATCTTAGCCAGGGATCAAAGTCAAGATGGCGTGTAGTGTATCTCAAAAGGGAGTTCAGTTGCTACCTTAAATATTGAATTTTAATATTGTAAATTTTGATAGGTCAAACATACGGATATTTTCATAAATTAAAAATTTATTTAATGTATTTGTTTCTCAATATGGTTGCTCTTTGAAATGCCGTTAACCTAAGGATAATGGCTTTTTTTTCCTATTTTGCAATCAAAACAAAACAAGATCATTATGCGGAAACTTGCACTACACTGGCAGATTTTAATAGGAATGCTCCTAGGAGTTTTATTTGGTGTCGGAGCCAATTACCTAGGGTATGTCAATCAAACTGGAACCATTCTTTATGATACTCATGATGTTAAAGACACCGAGTTCTCTAATATCCTAAACATGCAGGTTAAGAACCTTTCTACAGGGAAAAAAGAGGTGCTTCAAGTTTTACTAGAAGACCGTGTACCTAGTGTTATGAGAGTGGCTAAATTTTACAATTCTCTTGAAATCCCTAAATCTTCTGTTGGTGAACTGAATCTTATCAAAACTTCAGATTACACAAAATATAAGTTTTTAAAAGTTACTTCAGACCTTCCAAAACAAGTGACCGTCAAGCCAGCTAGTACATTTGTAAAAGACTGGATAAAACCTTTTGGAACCATCTTTATTAATTTGCTAAAATTAATTGCGATCCCTTTAATTGTTGCTTCTTTAATAAAAGGAGTTTCTGACTTAAAGGATATTTCCAAATTATCTGCCATGGGTGGAAGAACAATTGGTCTTTATCTAATGACTACAGTTGTAGCTGTAACCATCGGTTTATTGATTGTAAATATTTTTCAACCTGGCAATAGTATCTCTGAAGAAACACGAATTGAACTAGTAGAAAATTTCTCTGGAGATGCAGATAAGAAAATTGCAGCCGCAGCTGCTCAACAAGATCAAGGTCCTTTACAAGCGCTAGTCGATATTGTTCCATCCAATATATTTACAGCATTAGGCAATAATGGAAGCATGCTTCAAGTGATCTTTTTTGTGGTATTCTTTGGAATTGGTTTGATATTAATTCCACATGAGAAATCGAAACCGGTCAAAGAATTCTTTGATAGTTTGAATGAGGTTATCCTAAAACTGATTGACCTTATAATGATGGCCGCACCTTATGGAGTATTTGCCTTACTCGCCGCATTGATTGTTGAATCTCCAAGCGGTGATTTATTCATGGCACTCATCAAATACTCCTTATGTGTAATTGGTGGATTAGGTATCATGGTTTTCATCTTTCACCCATTCTTGGTCAAGACATTTACAGGCAAATCGATGGGCTTCTTCTTTAAAGGTATCTCCCCTGCACAGCTACTCGCTTTTTCTACAAGCTCGAGTGCTGCGACACTTCCTGTTACTATGGAAAGAGTTGAAGAGCACCTTGGAGTAGAGAAAGAGGTTTCTAGTTTTGTGCTGCCTATCGGAGCAACAATCAACATGGACGGTACCAGTCTTTATCAAGCTGTTGCAGCTGTATTTATTGCACAAGCATTTGGTATTGATTTGACCATATGGGATCAATTAACCATTGTCATGACAGCTACTTTAGCTTCTATTGGTTCTGCAGCAGTTCCGGGTGCAGGAATGGTCATGTTGGTCATTGTTTTAGGAGCAATTGGTGTTCCTGAATTTGGGCTGGCATTAATATTTGCAGTGGACAGACCACTTGATATGTGTCGTACGGTTGTCAATGTAACAGGTGATGCTACTGTTTCGATGCTTGTTGCCAAAAGTGTTGGTAAATTAGGCGAACCTAAAGTAAAGAACTGGGACGACAATTATAAAAAATAACTCACATTAATAAAGAAATACACCAATGAAATTTAAGATTGCAATTCCGATAATTCTAATAAGCCTGGCTGTTGGCTTTTGGTATACATCAACAGACAAAAAGGTAAGTCCAATTCCAATTCCTACTGGAGGAGAGACAATTATTAAAGATGGAGGTGAAGAGGAAGGTAACAACCAAACTAAGCGAGAAGCATGGTTCGGTTTAATGCACAGCTCAGCTCCAGGAACAAACTGGGAAAACATTGAGTATCAAACGAATATGCAACGTCACATCATGCGTTCCGAAGCAAGACAAAATGCAAGCTCTCGAGGCGATGAAGAGATACTTGCTGATGGTAATTTAACCGGTGAATGGTTTGAACGAGGTAGTAACAATCAATCAGGATCAGTTTTCGTAACTGAGTATGATCCATCAGAAGAGATGATATACTTGATCTCGGCAGGTGGTACCTTATTTAAGGGAAGCCGTTTTGGAAATCAATGGGAAGTGATTAATCAGGATTTACGTTTCGAAAATAATTTTTTGAAAATTATCGAAACTGTAAACGGGAATCGCTTTTTGGCAAACATTGCAGATCGGCCTCATTATTCTGATGATGGTGGATATACTTGGAATCTAGCGAGCGGCGTTCCTTCGGATGATCCAAACGGAAGATCTCGATTCCCTATCGTTTTAGAAAATGTGGACAATCACATTTACATGATGTCTAAAAAATCTTACTGGGATAATTATATAATTTATAAATCTGTAGATAATGGAGTCACCTACCAACCTGTGATCTTTTTAAGCGATAGCGATGATGGTCGCTTCGCTATGGTAAAACCTCATCATTCCGATGAAGTTTATCTTGTTGAAAAAACAAGCAATAACACATCTCTATTTTTTAAAATAAATCAGACCAATGATGTATTGGAAGGAATAAGTTCAAATACAAATTTCGGGTATGGCAACACTGGTGCAAATCTTATTGCAACCCAGATGGATACCGTTACCCGATTCATTGCTTACAATTCAGAAAACGAAGTTTTCCAATCTGAAGACTTAGGTACAACATGGAATTTAAATGGAACAATGCCTAGTCGACCATGGTCAGTTGGAATGTATATTACTCCTAGCAATCCAGACTTCATGATGTATGGAGACATTGAATGCTATGTTACTCCTGATGCAGGAGTCAACTGGTTTAAAATTGATGACTGGTGGACCTATTATGGAGATGTAAATGGAAGCTTACATGCTGACATGATGCACTTCAATGAATTTCAAAATCCAACTGGTGACACTTCATTTATTTTAAACAGTAATCATGGAGGATTGAATATCACCTATGACTATTATGATTCAAAAGACAACCTTGGATTAACGGGATTGAATGTTAGTCAATACTATGATGTCGTTACTGATCCGACCGATCCATTTTACATGTATGCCGGTTCTCAAGATCAAGGTTTTCAAAGAGCATTATCTTTTGATCATACAGAAGTAGCAGATTTCGACCAAGTTATTTCTGGAGATTATGGTCACATAGTTTTTTCTGAAGAAGGACAAAGGATGTGGACCGTTTATCCTGGAGGATGGGTGACGCTTTACAACTTCCCACAAGACGGAGGCATCACTGCATCTTGGGAAATAAATTCTGACAATGAGACCGTTTGGATTCCACCATTGATGCCAAGTCCTGACCCAAGTGAGAATGCAATTTATTTAGCTGGTGGAAATATGAATGGTGGCGATGGATCCTACCTAATTAAGTTAGCGTATAATGAAGCATTAAATGCTATCGACACTTCTCAAATTGATTATGACTTTTATGACTTCTCCGTTGGAGGAACAATCTCGATGATGCGAACTTCTTCGGTTAATCCAGATCACTGGTTTGTTTCGACAACTAATGGAAGATTCTTTTATTCTTATGATGGTGGAACGACTTGGGATCAATCGATTCAATTTGTACCAGGTGGACATTATCTATATGGTGCTGCCATCTACCCTTCTAAGTTAGATTCAAATGTGGTTTACTTTGGAGGCTCTGGGTATTCTAATCCGGCTGTTTACAAATCGGTTGACGGAGGACAGACTTTTGATGCTATGAATTCTGGAATGCCACAAACTTTGGTTTTTGAAATTACAGCAAATGAAGACGAGACACTTTTCTTTGCTGCGACAGAAGCGGGACCATATGTCTATGTCGTCGAAGATGAAACTTGGTACGACATGTCAGGTATGGCTGCTCCAAGTCAGACGTATTGGTCGGTAGAATTTATTGACGAATTACAAACTGTTCGCTTCGGAACTTACGGCCGAGGAATTTGGGATTTCAAAATCAGTGAACAAGTTGGAACAGCTCAACCTATAGTGAAAAATGAATCATTAAAAGTATATCCAAATCCGACTAGTGATCTTATAAATATTTCATTGTCAGAGACAATTTCTGATAAAGTTGTTTTAGAGATTTCCGATATCAATGGAAGATTAATTACTCAGCAATCATTTGATGTAATCAAAGGCCAGATTTTTAATGAATCTTTCTCTTTAGAAAAATATGCTAAAGGTACTTATATTGTAACATTGAAAGATGGAAAGCAAATTGCTTCTAGTCAAGTGATTTTGCAATAGGTAGGTCACGATTAATTTTTTCTGCAAATTGAGGAAAATTATTTTATTAAATAAAAAACCATCTTCGGCAACCGGAGATGGTTTTTTAAGGATTGGGTACAATTTTCGAAGTAATAATTATGTTAGAGGATTAAACTTTTTATTAAAAATTCAGTCTAACTGTAGATAACGCAATCATTTAAAAATAAAGGAAATATGCATTTTAAAAATTTCATCACTCTTTGCTGTTTATTTATAGGAATAAATCTTTCTACTGCCCAACTCCAAATCGACTGGATCGAAGTTATAGAAGATCAATCCGCAAAAGGTATCCATTTATATGCTATAAATAATGGCCATTGCCCGGTAACGGTATCTATGGGTTTTGACAAGCTTACAAATCTAAAGGCAGATGCAAAACTTCCTGTTTTAAAAGTAATTCCTAACGATGGCGAAGAATACCTCATCGTCACTTTAACTCAAAAGGATAAAAGAAAGGATACAGGATATAGTTACAAATTCAACTATGCAATCGGAAATACGATCAATACCGTTCATGATGAAAATCATGCCTACCTCCTACCCTACGAAAAAGGAATCAAAGGAACTGTTGGTCAGGGTTATCATGGGAAATTTTCTCATCACAATATGAAAGCTTTAGATTTCAATCTTAAAGAAGGAACAGGAGTTCTTGCTGCGAGAGCAGGAATTGTGATTGCTGTAAAAGAAGATTCTAATAGTGGTTGTAAAAGTCGAAAATGTAAATCATTGGCAAATTATATATTAGTCTATCATGAAGATGGAAGTTTCGCATCTTATGTCCATTTGAAAAAAAATGGCTCTGAAGTAAAAGCAGGTGATCTTGTTAAAGCTGGTCAGCTCATTGGCTATAGTGGAAACACAGGATGGTCTTCTGGTCCTCATTTGCATTTTGAAGTTTATATCCCTGAGATGACTCGTAGACATTCTGTAGAAACTAAATTTCAGATCAGTGAAACCGAAGTCGATTATTTAAAAGAAAAGAAAACTTATACTTCTCGATAGTTTCAACAAGCTAGATTAGCCAAGGGCTCAAAAAAATCAAAAATATTATATTACCTCCAAACTTATAAAAGCGGTATTAGGTGTTCGGCATTCGGGCCCTCCTAATACCGCTTATTTATGCTCTCCTATCTGTTAATCTTCAAAAAGTATTCGTTAATTTAGAAACCTTTCCTCAGCTTGAGTCGTAATATCCATTGTTATTTCTAAACCCTAAAAGAAAAAAAATGGAAGTCATGACACAAACATTAGGTATCGGGTCAAGAGTGAGTCATCCAGCATATGGCGCTGGAGTTGTTATCCAATTACATGAAGCAGCTTATGAAATTTGCTTTATCACCTATGGCATCAAAGATGTTGGTCGCAATTATGAAAAACTAGAAGTGATCGAGGCTATCGAAGCACAAGAAGCAGTTTCCTTTTCTGATGCGGAAGAATCTTTAATTAAGATATTACAAACTTGGTCAGGATATTCTCAAATTGTTGATCTTGGGGATAAATGGACGAATGGAACGATGATCCTGAAACCAGGAGATGATTCCATGAAGTCTAAAGAAATTCCAATCGATAGTTTTTTCCATAAAATAGTAATGGTCCGAGATCGTTTAAGAGTGATGGAGCAAAGGATAAATTCCAGCACCAATCTTAGTGATGAAGAGAAGGTAAATTTGCAACAATACCTGACTCGAATATATGGAAGTCTTACAACGTTCAATGTCCTTTTTAAATATAAAGACGATCATTTCGTCGGAGATAGAGCAAAGTAATTCTTATCACAGCCTTTTCACAAAACCCCTCGAGCCCTATTAGGTTTCCAGGGGTTTTGTGATTTTTCACGCCAAATAAGGAATTGACTTAAAGGATTTTGAACTTATCCCGATATTTGTGCATTTACTTTACCAATCATTTACACATTCGCTTTAATAATTGTAATTTTAAGCAGAGATCAAACCCTATATAAATGTATAAATACTGGACCTTACTTCTATTGGCCTTCCTTAGCTTTACATTCTCAGGATGTTTTACTATTGAAAACCAATATTCAACCATACCACCTGGAAAATGGAGAGCAGTTTTAGAGCTTCATCCTGCCGGCATCCCTGTTCAAACAGGAAAAAGAACCAAAGACAAAATCGTACAAAGTATTTCAGAAGTTACAGAAGGTGAACTACCTTTTACTTTCGAAGTCATCTATGAGGATGCTACTAAATTTCATATCGAAATCATCAATGGTCCGGAAAGAATCAAAATTGATGACATTACCACCTGGCATGATCGGGCATCTAATAATGACTCCATCCTTATCAACTTTCCTGTTTATGGCACCTATATTCGAGCTGGCTTTGAAGATGACAAAATCGCTGGAAATTGGTTTGTTCCATATCGAGGACCAGATTATAAAATACCTTTTAAAGCTAAATTTGGAAAGGGCCATCGTTTTAGCCAATTAAAAAAACCTCCAGTGATTGATCTTACAGGAAAATGGGAAACAACTTTTTCTACTGATGAGGATCCATATGCAGCGATTGGTGAGTTTGAACAAAAAGGAAACTATCTCACGGGGACTTTTAGAACAGAAACTGGAGATTATCGATTCCTTGAAGGAACAGTCCAAGACAATAAAGCCTACCTCTCTTGCTTTGATGGAGCACATGCTTTTCTGTTTGAGGCTAAAATCTTAGAAGATGAATCTTTGGTCGGATCTTTTCAATCTGGCTCTCATTATAAAACAATTTGGAAAGCTTTCCGTAATACTGAGTACACCCTTGGAAGTCCTGATACCTTGACCTACTTAAAAGAAGGTTATGATCGTTTTAATTTCAATTTGGAAAATATAAATGGTCAAATGGTCAGTCTTGATGAAGAACGCTTTCAAAATAAAGTCAAAATCGTTCAAATTATGGGAACCTGGTGCCCTAATTGTCGAGACGAAACTGCCTTCTTGGTTGATTATTTAAAAGAAAACAATCATGAAGATCTCGAAGTGGTTGCAATTGGTTTTGAAAGGTATCGAGAAAAAGATAAATCAATGAAAGCATTGAAAAATTACAAGGAGAAATTTGGAATGAATTATGATCTCTTACTTGGAGGGTATTTTGATAAAAAAGAAGCTGCGGCTTCTCTACCTATGCTCAATCACATCTTATCTTATCCAACAATGATCTTTATTGATCGTAATAATAAGGTAAGAAGAATTCATACTGGATTTTCAGGCCCTGCAACCACTACTTATGAATCCTTCGTTGGTGATTTTAAATCTTTTGTAAATGATTTACTCAACGAAAAAGATCAACTAAATTAAACTACGTGACGGGACAAAATTATATAAATTTATTTTCGTCAAATTATATATAAACAAATTATATTCTCAACACACAAATTGTAATACTTTATGTCTTCTAAATTATACATTGCCTACTGTGAAGAAAACAAGTCTGTAGCAAATGACATTGTTCAAAAATTAGGGAAAGCTAATTTCACGTTTATCCCACTTTCATCTTTAGAAACAAAGAATAACGAAGGTTTGACCTTTTTGATCGCTGAAACTAAAGTTCCAGGGATTCTCTTATTGAGTGACAACCTTTTGAAGGATGAAGTCTGTATGCAAAACATGTTCAATTTTCTTCAAAATTCTTCTGTGGCTGAATCTATGAGAATAGTTGTAGTTGATGGCCAGTATACAAACGGAAATGTGGAGACTTCATTTAGTCGGGTCAGCAATGTGATTCGGTATATGAATTTTTGGCAAGAGAAGTATTTAGAAATGCGTAAACAAAAGCGATCTATTGAACCTGCTCATGAAGAGATGTTCAATGCAAAGCTTCAAAGTGTAAAAGAAATATCAAGTGAAATTGGAGACTTTTTAAGATTAGTGAGGAACAAAGATTTTTGGACTTATGACCAATTGGTTTTCAATAATTTTGAATTGTTTTTTAAAAAACATGGCAATGCCACCTTGCATCAAAATTACATCAAGTCAGTTGGAGCAAGTAAAAGCAGTATAACAACTCCAAGCACAACCGCATCTACTAATACTGCTCCCAAAAGTACACCTACTCCTTCAAGTATAAATTCCCGAGTTTCTAATCCAACATCGACTCCAGCATTAAATGAAGTACTTGCTCAAAAGGTAAATGCTAAAGTATCTCCAAAAACAGATTCATTAAAACTAGCAGCTGAAAGCATTGAAGAGATCTCTGCAAAGATCCCTGCTAACTCTAGTAATATTCCTCCGGTAAATACACCGATTGAGAAACCATCTATTAATGATTTGTTTCAAAAAAATACTCCATCAAAAACAAATATTAATAAGGTAACAGAAACTATAGCTAGTAAAGTAAAAACTACAACTCCTTTGACTATAGCTGAAAAAGCAATGCTCAAAGAAGAAGAAGAGGTCAATGAAGTTTTAAAACAAGTTGATTATTTAGAAACTGAAAATATAGTAGAGCATATAGAATCTCCAGAACTTCCTAATATTGATAACCGTTCTGACTTGAACTCTGAATCTATTAAAGAGAATTCAAGTACTAAAACTTTGAATGAAGTCTTCCAGGAAGAAATAGTGGCAGAAGTTATTCCGCCAGTTATAAACGAACCAGTAATTGAATCGACTATAGAAGACACCATAGGGGCGATTATTCCAAATACTCCTGTTGTTCCTATCGAAGAAAACATTTCTGAAGAGGCTATTGATGAGATCATTCCAGAAAACATAGATATCACTCCTGAAATATTAGAAGAAGAACCTCCAACCAATGACGATTTTGACCCAATGGAGGGTATCGAAGTTGAAGATATTACCGATGAATTGGAAGAAGAAGAAGAAGAAGATTTTGATCCGATGGAAGGCATTGATGTTGAAGACATCACTGATGAATTAGAAGAGGAGGAAGAAGAAGATTTCGATCCAATGGAAGGTATTGAAGTTGAAGATATAACAGATGAATTAGAAGAGGAAGACGACGAGGAGGAAGAGCAACAAGCCTTAGTTCAAGAAATATATGAAGCGGATGTTCTAGAAGGAGCAAAAACGGATGAAGAGGTTGAAGATCAAGCCATATTTATCAGTTCAGCATTAGGAGCTGCTGGAGCACTAATGATGGATGGTGATCATCAAAAAGGAAGCAAAACTTTTGAAGCTTTAATTGAAAAACATCCTAAAAATGTTGAAGTAAGATACCAGTATGCTCATACTCTAAAAGAGGAAGCTAATGATCTTGACAAAGCGGCTATTCAATTTGAGCAAATAATAAAACTTGATCCAAACCACTACCCTTCTTATAAAGCTTTAGCAGAAATTTCTGAACAGAATAATGATTTTCTTTTAGCAAAAAGCTATTATGAAAAAGTCATTAATCTGCACCCAGAAGAAACTGGAGTGTATTATAAACTAGGTTTAATTACTGCTGGATTTTATGCTGAAAAGCCTAAGCAAGCTGCTAAGTATTTTAAAAAGGCAATTAAACAAGATTCGAAAAATGAAGATGCTTATTACCAATTAGGTTTAATCCAAAACGAACAACAAGGGAAACCTAAAAAAGCATTAGAGAATTATTTAAAAACATTAAAACTTAATCCTAATCATAAATTTGTCAATTATGATCTAGCCTTGCTTTATCATAAACTCGGTGACAAAATGAATGCAGCGCTTTATTATAGCAAAGCATGGAGTATTAATTCAGAATTAAAAACACCTGAAAATGATCTTGCTTTTAATCTTAAAAACCAAGAAGATCTAAATACTCAAACACTTTCTAAAACTCCTCCAGCTCCAGTTTACGATAATGATAAAATTGTTTTAATCACTGGAGGTACTTCTGGAATTGGAAGAGCAACTGCTAGAAAATTTGCGGAACATGGTTTTAAAATCATCATCACTGGTCGACGGGAAGATCGTCTGGAAGCTTTAAAAACTGAATTTAAAGAGACTTATGACAATGATATTAAAACTTTAAATTTCGATGTTAGAAATATAGCAGAGGTAAAATCCATGATAGAAAATCTAGATGAGGAATGGAGAAACATTGATGTTTTAATTAATAATGCTGGATTAGCAAAAGGTTTTGCTCCGATTCATGAAGGGGATATTGAGGATTGGAATACCATGATTGATACCAATATCAAAGGTCTACTTTTCCTTACCCGAGCAGTCGCTCCGCATATGGTAAAAAGAAAATCAGGACATATTATTAACGTATGTTCCACTGCTGGAAAAGAAGTTTATCCAAATGGAAATGTATACTGTGCCACTAAACATGCGGTTGATTCTTTAACCAGAGCAATGAGACTGGATTTATACAAACACAATATCCGAGTAGGACAAGTAAGTCCTGCACATGTAGAAGAAACAGAATTTGCTTTTGTGAGATTTGAAGATCAGGAAAAAGCTAAAATCTATAACGATTTTCAGCCTTTAAAATCTAGCGATGTTGCGGATGCTTTATTTTACATTGTCAATACGCCGAATTATGTGAACGTCCAGGATATTGTTTTGATGGGTAAGCAACAAGCAAATAGTAATAATATTGATCGCTCCGGAAGGGAGGAAAATAAAACAAGTTTATAAAGGAACAAGTTTATAAGTTAGCAAAGAAACAATGGGTAATTCCTTGTTACTTTGCTAACTTATCAATTACTTGTTACGCTGCGTTGTTTGCTTGTTACTTTGATAACTTGATCAAAGTCTTGCAATCATCAACTTCTCTCCAATCGGCTTCTGCCCTTCTATTGAAATATTGATAAAATACAAACCTCCTGGAAGTTTACTAAAATCCATCTCTATCAATTCTCTTCCTAGTCTTTCAAAATCTTGCCGATAAACAATCTGACCCAATTGATTAGTCAAATACACCTTTGCCTTTTTACCATTATAACTAAGTAGATCTAAGTTGATATGACCTGAGGTTGGGTTTGGAAATATATTGTATCGCTTCTCTTTAGAATCAATTTTGATTTCTCGAACCGTTGAATATCGGAATGTCTCATTATCAAAAACTTCTTTTACTCTATAGAAACTAGTTCCATTGAAAGGATTATCATCCGTTCGATAATAAGTAGAAAAAGCAGTTCCCAATAACTGACTAGGAATTTGAGCCAACTGAGTAAATTCACTTCCGTTTTCTGATCGTTCAATTATAAAATGTCGATTTCTATAATCTGTATTTGCGATCCATTGAAGATTTACAATATCGTTGGATCTTACTGCCATAAAATATAGATATTCTGAACCAGCATTAGACATGAATCCTTGCGAGTTTGTAACTTCTGTATACTCACCAACGGAACAAACTGACTGCCAATTCTCATCAAACAATTGAACATCTACATAATAAGTTCCTCCAGGTAATCCATCTACTAATTGTGGATTTTGACAATCATCGATACATGCAAAAACAACATTGAAAGATGCATCAAAAAGTTTCAGATTTACATGAGCAGTATTCAATCCTGAGAAAGTAATGCTTCCATCTCCAGTCGAATAAGACAGGTCACAACCTTCTCCTTCAGGAGTTCCTTCACAAGTACAACCATCCGCTAAGATCACATCATTGATGGTATTCGCATCACCATCACTACAGGTAGATCCTGGAGGAGCGGGCAAGTTTGGATCATTATCATTACAATCGTTTTCTTCACAAACACCATCGTTATCTGCATCGGTACAATTACCTATTGGTGTACCTTCACAAGTACAACCATCCGCTTGAATCTGATCATTCTCCGTATTCGCATTTCCATCATTACACGAACTTCCAACCGTAGCCGGAAGACTTGGATTATTGTCATCGCAATCATCTGCTGCACAATATCCATCACCATCAGCATCTGTACATCCACCACCACCTGGCACGGTTTGATCTTCTAATAAATCACAGACTTGTTGCCAGTTTTCATCAAAAGTTTTTACACTGACGATATAACCACCTTCCGGAACATTATTCAATACCAAAGGATCACCACAATTATTAACACAAGAGAAATATAAACTCCAGCTAGAAGTAAAAATTTGAATATTGATATTCGGAAAATCTAATTGACTAATCGAAATAGAGTTTGGAGAAGTTGAAATAATAATATCATCACAAGTTCCACCTCCACCATTTGGTGTGCCTTCACAGGTACAACCATCCGATTGAATTTGATCGTCGATTGTATTTACATTTCCATCATCACAAGCTGAACCAACCGTTGCTGGAATATTTGGATTGTTATCATCGCAATCGTCATCTTCACAAACCCCATCATTATCTGAATCAGTGCAACCACCAATTGGAGTTCCTTCACAAGTACAACCATCCGCCTGAATTTCATCATTCTCTGTATCAGCATTTCCATCATTACAAGCACTACCAACTGTCGTTGGAAGATTTGGATTATTGTCATCACAGTCATTTGCTGCGCAAACCCCATCTTGATCAACATCTGGACATGGACCACCAGTTACCGTTACGTCTACTAAAAGATCACATTCATAGCCCCAATTTTCGTCAAAGGTTTTTACACTCACATAATAAACTCCTTCGTCAGCTGGGCCATAACCATAAGTCGTTCCACAATCATCCACACAATTATCAACCAAACTCCAGTTACTATTAAATACTTGAATATTTACATGAGGGAAGATTTCAAATCCATTGATGATGATATAATCTCCATTTGCTGAAATTGAAATATCATCGCAATCATCATGCGGTCCAATTGGATCACCTGCACAAGTACAACCATCAGCTCCGATTTCATCATGATCCGTATTTGGATCTCCATCATCGCAAGATGCTCCTGGAGGAGCCGGTACCATATCGTTATTATCATCACAATCATCAGCTGCACAAATACCATCATTGTCGTTATCGGTACATGGAGGAGGAACGGTAGTGATACAAAAATTAGTTGTTTCGGAATTAGTGAAAGACCCTCCTGAAGCTAAACTGTTTCCGGAATCATCCATCAGCGCATAACTCCCATTTCCATAGCCACAACAAATACCATCGCCATAACTATCATTGATAATAAAATCATAACATCCCGACTCTAAGCAAATCACTTGAGTAACCGTTGAACCGTCTGGTTGATTTCCATAAGTTCCGCCAGTAGCGACTGGCTGGCCACTTGCGTTTCGAATTTCCCAGCTTGTTTCTTCAGGATAATTATCTAAGGTTATTGCTAGAGTAACTTCAGAACAATCTACATCTGGATCACAACCATTACCAACGACATCAACACTCACCTCTCCAGCCATTCTTTCTAAATCAAAACAAATTGATCCAGTGTTATTGGTATAACTGGTTTCATAATTTCCATTGGCATCCGGATCTTGGTCCCAATTTACTCGAAGCTCCAAACGGTATCTGCCATCAGGAACATCTGTAATATCAATCCATTGACAATCTAGTCCTGAACTATAAACATCACCACAACCTGCAGAGATTCCTTGGTTCGAACAAGTATAAGTAAAATTACCACCACCTGAACATTCAATATCAATTAGACAAAATCCATTTTTAAATCCTATTGGAATTTCAATGTTATTTTCATCAAAAAGTTTGTACTCGGCATAGCCTTCATAATGCCAGTGACCATGACATTCGTCATATTCCCAAACTTCATTTTCATCAGCAGGATTACCTGGAGGTGACCCAACATAAAAATCCTGATTACCGATATTTTTAATGTGGGTTGTAAATCGGATGATATCTCTTTGTCCCAAACCATTTACACATCCTTCATTCAGATAGCATTGGTCATCACTGTTTAAAGTTTGGACCTGAAAAGAATTCTGTAAAGCGCTTTCTACAACGATTAAATCTGGCTGCGCGAATAAAGAAATGGAATTAATGCAAAGAAAAGCAAAGATTACCAATTGTAACCTGCACCTTTTGGTGAGTAAATTAAAGTTCATAGTTTGTCTGTTGTATGTGTAAAAATTGTAATTCTTAATACTAAGCAGGCCAATAGAATATGTGCAATATGATCTTAATAGATCATGTGCTATTGTCTAGTTAAAATTTAAATCGGAATTTGAAATAGAGGGGAAAACGTAATAGAATGCCTAAAAATAAGGTTTTTTACCTTACAAAGTGAAATAATAGTCTAAAAGAGTTTAAACTATCTAGGAAGATTCCAGAATTATTTTCATAATATCCCAAGCTATTTTATCAGATTTGATAAACGAAAAGTTGGTTTTATAAATGACCGTATTTAGGAATAAATGAGTTTTTAATTTAGAATTAAGTAATGCAAATTAATGCTTTAAAACTTTACCTGTATACTTATTGGATCCAGTTTTTATTTGAAAAATATATAAGCCCGAATTTTTTATTTCATCAGAAGAAAGTTCAAATGAATCCTTTCCTTTCGCAGATTGTTTAGTAGAAACATAGATCAATTTTCCATTTAAATCATAAACTTCTAAAGTGCTTTTGCTATCAATCTCCGTTTCAAACTGAATACTTGTCGTTTCGAAAAACGGGTTCGGGCTGATTAATAAATCCTTAATTTCAGTATCATCCTTTTCAAAAAAGGAAAGCTTGGATTCAAATATAATCTGTGCTTTATTATAAGCTTCAGAGCTTAAAACATCAAAATTTAATTCCACCAACTCACTTAATCTTATTGTACTTAAAGCTTTTATATTCAAATAAATAGCGATATCATCTTTTTCAAAAACAGTAGAATATGGATTCTCCCAACTGATTCTTAGCTTATTTTCTTTTTCATCAAAAGCGTAGTTACTTTGATCTAGTTGATAATTCCCATTAGAAATTAAACCCAAAAATTCAATTGCCTGTTTAAATTCAACACCCATCTGAAAACCAATTAGAGCTTCTTCTTGAGAAAGATAAAATGGAATCTGGTACGTTTTTCCTTTTTCTAATAAAAGGTCATCAGTATACCAATCTAAGATTTCATTATTTCTAGCATCCGAATTTTCACCAAACATAAGCGGATTTGCATCCCCCGTAACATCTCCAACTTTTAAACCTACAAAATCTGGATTAGCTCCATTTTGGATATCCGTACAAGTAATGCTTTCAGGAAAATCATCAGCAAATGGTAGCAAAGGATTTGAAAATTCATACTCATCAGGAATAAATCTCCAAGATGGTGTATTTATAAAAGTGTCTTGGATAAACAATAATACTTTTCGCCCGATTACAATATCAAAAGTCGAAATGTTGCCATCGTTTGTCAAGTCTCCTGCGATGATTTTATAAGGTGAATCTAAGGTATCAATGAATAGAAGATGAGATCGCATTTTAACTAAGTCAAAGGTGCTGAACCCGTTTCTAATGTTTATATTTTTAGAAGGTATAATTTCACAATCCGAACCATTGGCAATATTAGAAATTTGGTAATCACCATTGGGATCCGTTTCTATCGAAGCCATTATATCGCCTTCCACCTCAATTATTGCAGAGTCTATTCCTTCTCCCATTTCATTAAAAACTTGGCCACTAATACTGAAAGTTGGATCAAGATTATTAAGTAATGAATCGATTGGATAAGAATAAATCGATCGACCAAAAGTACCAGCTACTAATTCATTATTGGCTTCGTTCCATTCTAAATCATAAGTCGGTACCACTGGAATATCAACACCTAAAAATTCCCAATTCGTTCCACCATTTGTAGTCGCGAAAATTCCACCGTCTGTTGCTACAAATAAAATCTGCTCGTCTTGATTTGGTAAAATGATAATATCATTCACCGCTAAATCTGGTAAATCACCAATGATACTCGTCCAAGTATCACCTCTGTTACTTGACTTGTATAATCTAGGAACATGCTCATCATAACGATAACCAGATACACAAACATAAACATGATCTGCTGCTTCCGGAGAAGCTTTCACAGAAGTGATATATCGATTAGGTAAGTTCGCATGTAATGAATCCCATGACGTTCCTCCATCTTCGGTTCGCCAGACATTCCCATCTGTTGTTCCAACATATAACAAATCTTCTACGACTGGAGATTCATCTAAGGTCGTGATGGTATGAAATCCATCACCAAAAATAACTCCATCGGTTAAGTCGTCACTAATGGTATTCCACATTGGCGCATCGCTCGTTTCGCTTTTATAAACTTTGTAAGTTCCAGTATATAACCGATCTGGATTATGCGGACTAATAAAATATTGCATGTCCCAATGACGACGATCATCTGGACCAATTCCACTTGTCGAAGAGATAAAACCACTTAGTCCATTTGTACTTCTAAAAATATTTCCTCGTTGTGTTTCAGCATAAACGATGTTAGAATCAACAGGGTTGAACTGCATTTGAAAACCATCGCCTCCCAGTAATTTATCCCAATCATTTGCTCCCAAGCCAAGGTTAGATTGCGTACCATTATCTTGCGTACCTCCATAATAATTATCAGTCCGATGTGGATCATAGGCTACTCGATAAACTTGAGTTGCAGGTATGTTTTCAATATCAATAAAATTCAAGGAAGAACTTTCTCTTTTATAAGCTCCCCCATCATTTCCAACTATAATGTCATTTTGAAAATTAAAAACAAGATCATGATAATCTACATGAGGAGTCGTAGTACTCCCATTTGTTGCCATTGACCAAAGCGTTCCATTGTTATTAGTAACCCAAGAAGAAACACCAAGAACATAAATCCTTTGATCATTCGTTGGGTGAATTCGGACTTGTCCAAAATACCAACCAAAACCTCCTAGAACTCCAGCCCCCAAACCATTTCCAGCACTGGTTGGAATTGCATTCCAACTCAGGCCAGCATCTTCAGTTCTGTAAACGCCTTCAAGATTACTGCTGGTACTAACAACAACTGCTACTAAAATATCAGAATCTGTGCCTGCCATTGCAAGACCAATTCTCCCTTGATTTCCACTTGGAAGTCCATTGGTCAATTCCGTCCAGGTTTCTCCCCCATCAATTGTTTTATGGATTTTAGTATTTGGTCCAGAAACGATGGATTCTTCATTATTTCTTATTCGATCCCAACTCGCAGCATAAATCACTTCCGGATTATCAGGATTCATCACCATATCAGCTATACCAGCTTGATCACTTACAAATAAAACTTGCTCCCAATTCAATCCTCCATCCAATGATTTATACAAACCACGATCATTGTTTCTAGCCATTGGCAACCCCATACAGGCCGCATATACGATATCAGAATTTGAAGGATTGACAATAACTTTTGAAACAATCCGCTGTTCTGTCAATCCCATGTGTGTCCAAGAATCACCTCCATCAGTAGACTTATAAATTCCATCACCAATAGCAGGATATCCGGTAATGTTTACATCTCCTGTTCCAACATAAAGCGTTTGAGAATCATTCGGATCCATCGCAATATCACTAATTGTCAAAAAAGGTTGATCATCAAAAATAGGTTCCCAATTAGTTCCACCATCAATCGTTTTCCAAACACCTCCTGTAGAATAACCTAAATAAATAATATTTTCATCACTTGGATGCACTTCAACCGTATTCACTCTGGCCCCTGTATTCCCAGGTCCTCGATTCGTCCATGCAGCATCAAACCCAGGGCTTGTATTTCTTTGATTTTTTAAACGATGAACCTCTTTAAGTCCTTTTTCAACAGCTTCAATATTCACTCTTTCAAAAGGGTAACTTCGTTGGAAGGAAGATAAATCATTAGGAAATTCTTTCAAATTTTGTAAATCAGAAGATGATTTAGATTCAAGGTCTTTTTGTTGACATTGAAAAAAGGAAAGAGTAGTAATCAGAATTACCACAAGATATGTACATTGTTTGACCATGGGACGTATTAGAATGTTTCAAACAAAAATAAGTGAATTTGATGGGAATTACTAGTTTTTTAAATCTTAGCTCAAATAGTGATCTGGTGATTGAGGATCAAGTGATCCATTTCGGAAACTCATCCGGGCTTAAAATATTGTCTGGTTTTAATGCTCGAAAAAAATGGCATCCGGTGTTCGGTGTTCGGTTCTCCTAAGACCGAATCCCGAATACCTTTATATACTGAGTTTAAAATTAAACGCTTAGGATCCATAATATTACTTTTCAAACCTGATTCACATATTGAGTATAGCATTTTAGAATAATTGTATATTGGGGAGAAATAACAGCGATTCATTTTTTATGAAAAAGAAAACTCTACTTAACAGAAGAAATTTTATTCGGAAAAGCACACTCGCTTCGATGAGCTTAGCTTTAGGTACTTCGATTGTATTTGCCAATAATCTTCCTGCCGGCTTGGTTCCTGTGGCTTTAGAGGATCATCCTGCTTTCCAAAATCTTCCAGGAAAGCATTCGGAAATGATTATCTTAAATGATCGACCAATCAATGCAGAAACACCTCCTCACCTACTTGATGATGATGTAACTCCTGGGGATTTGTTTTTTGTTAGAAATAATGGACTACCTCCAAACCGAAAAGAGATTAATCTTAAAACATGGAGCATTTCTTTTGATGGAGAATCAGCAAAGCAAAAGAAGACTTATACTTTGGATGAATTGAAATCAAAATTCAAAACCTATACTTATCAATTGACGTTAGAATGCGGAGGTAATGGTCGCAAGGAATTCAATCCCCCGGCAAAAGGAAATCAATGGGGACTCGGTGCCGTTGCTTGTGCAGAATGGACTGGAGTTAGACTGAAAGATGTACTTCAGGATATTGGTCTAAAATCAGATGCGGTATACATTGCTTATTATGGAAAAGATATGCACTTGAGTGGCGATCCTAAAAAAGATCCAATTTCCAGAGGGGTACCAATTCCCAAAGCCATGGAAGATGAAAGTCTGATTGCTTGGTCTATGAATGGACAAGACATTCCATTGCTCAATGGTTATCCGGTACGATTGGTTTTTGGTGGTTGGCCAGCCTCTTGTTCTGGAAAATGGTTAGAAAGAATCAGTATTAGAAATAAGGTACATGATGGAACAAAAATGACTGGTCAAGCATATCGTGTTCCTTGCAATCCTGTTGCACCAGGTTCGAAAGTTGAAAACGAAGACATGTGCATCATAGAAAGCATGCCGGTCAAATCATTAATCACTTTTCCAAAAACGGGGGCACAAATAAAACTCAATCAAACTTTACCAATTCGAGGTCATGCATGGGCTGGTGACTTAGAAGTTCAAAGCGTTGAATATTCTATTGACTTTGGAAGTACTTGGAAAACTTGCGAATTAAACAAACCTGCAAATCGATTGGCTTGGCAACGTTTTTCTACAAAAATTAAATTTCCAAAAGTCGGTTATTATGAAGTTTGGGCAAGAGCTAAAGACAGCAATGGAAAAACTCAACCGATGCTTTTACCTGGCTGGAATCCGAAAGGTTATTTAAATAATGCTTGTCATCGGGTTGCAATTAAAGTAACCTAACAAGTCAGCGAGTGACCAAAATTGACAATGAAACAAATGCTATTTTAAAAAAATCTGTTTTGATGAAGACACCTGAAGGATTAAACGATAAACAAAAAGATCAATATCAAGAAGCTTGGTTAGATACTTTGCGTACATTTATCTTTGGTGCAAAAACGATTTTGTTTTTTGTATTCGCAGCGCTACTTTACATTCCATTGGAAGATGATATTAAAAACCTTTTTAAAGAAAAACAGGAAGTAAAAGTAACAACAAATAGATCCACTGAAAAGGATGAAGATTATGATCGAGTAGAAAATGGAATTCATGTTCAAACAGGTTTTGTGGTAGCTCCAGGATTTGATGAAGTTCGTGCAAATTGTACGGTTTGTCATTCTTCAAAATTAGTCACTCAAAACCGAGCTACTCGAGAAGGTTGGGAACAGATGATTATTTGGATGCAGGAAAAACAAGGCCTCTGGGATTTAGGAGATAGAAAACCGATTATTCTAGATTATCTTTCTACTCATTATGCACCGATAAAAAAAGGAAGACGAGATAACATTGATATCGCAGAGGTCGAGTGGTACATTTTAGACTTAGAAAATACTGATTGAAACCAAAAAGCATTTTATAAACAAAACATTCCCCTAAAAACTCTTCTTAGCATTTCACATCTTTTTTGTTAAAAATTCACCTTCCTTTCTCTGAATTTGACTATATTTAATAATATCTAAACAATGTGCACTTCTATTTTGATCTCATTAGCTTCTTGCGCTCTTCTAGGAAGAGGTATATTATATGAATCCTAAAAATCAAAAAGAATCCAATGTTTAAACAAAGCTGTGAACTTACAATAAACAAAAAAGGAATAAAACATAAAATTCCGCTCCTTTTTCTCCTTTCCATTTTCTTATCATTTTACTCATTTGCTCAACCGCCAAATGATCATCCATGTAATGCCGAAATAGTTACTCCAGACGGCTCTTGTGTTGGCGGAACAACTACTGATGCCAACGTTGATACTCCAGACCCTGGCTGTTTTGGTGTCAATGGGATAGCTGTATGGTACGAAGTTACGCTAGGTAATGGAATGGACATTCTAGAGATAAACCTTATTAATAATACAATTGCTGCAGGAGGAATCGTCTCCATGAACGTTTTCACCTTTACCCCTGATTGTATGGGAGCAATGGACCAAGTTCCAGGAGGTGATTTTTGCAATGTCATTGGGGCTGGTTTTGATTTGGTGGTTAATAATTTAAGTGCCGGTGAGACTTATTTCATTCAATTGATAACTACCACATTTGATGCAGGGGATTTTACCATTTGTTTTTCGGAAGATGGTCCCGCTCCATGCCCTTCATTCGGTACCTGTTCAGCACCTCAATGGATAGAATTTGTTGCTCCTGGCCCAGATGTTTGTTTCGATGGATGTAATACTGGAGCTCCAGTCGGACCTTCCAATCCTGGAGATGATTGTTTTGACTTTCCTAATGAAACCACCTGGTATTATTATTGGCCAGTTCCACCAACAGGAGGATCTCTTCCTTATTATTATAACATTACGGTAACCAGTGATGAGCTGAATTCACCCCAAGTTGCTATTTTTCAAAACTGTCCAACTCTTGATCAAATAGTATGCAATACAGGAGCAAACGGAGAAGTTCAGGTCAGTTTTAATTCTGTGGATTTTCCTATTGATCAATATTTAATAGCCGTTTCTGATGCTGATGGATCAACAGGACAATATGAAATTTGTGTAGAGCCTTACCAATTTATAGAATGTAATACATCCAGTAATATCGAGGTGGTAAGTTCTTCTTATGGTTCTCCTCCAGAGGGTCCATTTCAACCAGGGGAAGAAGTAGAAATTTGTTTAAATATTGAAAACTTCAACTCTGGTGATGCGACGAATTGTAATTTTCTTCATGGTGTCGTTCCTTTCTTTGGTCAAGGATGGGATTTATCCTCTTTCCAATTTAGTCAGGAACCAGCAAACATCACCACTCCTATGACCAATAATTCTGGTCAAGGTAATTGGAATTGGGTGCCACTTTTCAATGTATTCTACAGTGGTGATGCTCCTCCCGATGCTTACCATGGTCCAGGAACGCCTATGGCTTCTGGTTGGTGGTATACTTGGCATGAAGGACCTGACCCTGGCTGCGACGATGTTACTGACCCCAATTGTACTTTGGGAGATGGGGTCGCCCCAGATGATTGTCTAAATAGTAATGGCAATTCGTGGCAGGTTTGTTTTAGATTAACGACCAATCCATATCCGGAATGTGAAATCCCTGAAGAAGATGATTTGACCATTGCTTTTAGAACTTATGGCGATGGTGAAACAGGTGCCAATCCAGAGATAGGATGTTATACGGATCAAAACTGGACACTGCCTTTAAGTTTGAATTGTTGTGCAACTCCAATTTTAAATCCCCAATTAAGTCAAAGTTTTTGTAATGGTGAAACTACCAGTTTTCCACTAAGTACTAATCTCGATCCCGATGTTATCTATAGCTGGACGGTCACTCCAAATAATGTTGGTGCAAGTTCTTGTTTTTCAAATTGTCCTAACGATATTACTCAGACCTTAAGTAATAATACTTTCAATCCTGTAACGGTAACTTATACGGTTTATCCCGTTGATACCTTAGGAGATTGTTATGGTCCATCAATAGAAATTCAGGCTACAGTTAACCCTGAGTTGAATCTTGAAATTGTTCCGCCATTACCTGTTTGTCCAGGTAACTGCACCACTATAAACACTGTTGTTACAGGAGGTCAAGGGCCATATAATTATCAATGGATTGGTGGTTTATTTGGCGCTAACCCCGAAGCTTGTCCGACAGATACGACTACTTACTATTTGATTGTCACGGATGCCAGTTCTTGTACCGCAATAGATTCAACAGTTGTTTATGTAAGCCCTCCTCCAATAGTAGAGATTTCGACTGATCCTGATGTTACAGAAATTTGTGAAAATGATCCGGACTATCCAATCGAAATTACAGCAACAGTAAGCAATGATGCAGGTAGTTTTTATCTTTACAATTGGGGCGTTCATGGTTCTGGACTTGGAACCATTGAAGCGGAAGTTTCTGATTTTTATATGGTCACCGTCACGGATGCTTTGACTCAATGTTCTGGAGAAGCCTTTATCGGAATCACAGTTAATCCAACACCTGAAACCTTTGTTGTTGAACCAGGATTTATATGTGGCGAACTGGATAATTTTTGTTTGGATGGTACACCTTTAGGAGGTGACTGGAATAGTGATGATATTGCTATAAATGGTTTTGGTTGTTTCGATCCTTCTAATGAAACGCCAGGACTAAAAGAAGTATGTTATACTTATTTAGATAATTTTACGGGTTGTGATTCTACTTATTGTTTGGAATTAAATATCTCTGCTTTTCCAATTCTCGAAACACCAAATGATACAAGTTTGTGCGATGCATTTACACTACCTGTAATTCAAGGACTTAACCTTTCAGGTACAGAAGCTTATTTTGATGCAGCTGGTGGTCTTGGAAATTCTTATCTTCCTGGGGATCTCATTACCAATAGTATTTTGCTTTACATTTTTGTAGATGATGGTTCTGGAATTTGTGGTGATGAAACTTCGTTTAATATTTCAGTTTCGGCTGGTCCGGTAGTAAGCGATCTTGCGGATGTTAATCAGTGTGATACTTATATTTTGCCAATCATTACAGGGACCAATCTTACTGGAAATGAAGCTTATTTTGATCAAGCAAATGGGGCAGGAAATACCTATGCTCCTGGTGATATAATTAACGCTTCTGTCGATTTATATATTTTTGACGAAAACAGTAATTGTAGCAGTGAGGAGTTTTTTCAAATAAATATAAGTGAACAACCAGAAATTGATGCATTTCAAAATGTAACCGCTTGCAATGAATATACCTTGCAAACCATTACTGGTAATAATCTAACTGGCAATGAGGCCTATTATGATCAAGCTGGAGGACTTGGAAATGTTTTTAATGATGGCGATCTTATCAACAACGATATTACTTTATTCCTCTATGATGATTCAGATAATGGTAATTGTTTTGATGAAACCTCTTTTGAAATCACCATTTTAACGGAGCCTACAATTAACCCTTTAGTTAATATTGAAGC
>CAKZTD010000133.1 GCA_937921595.1 uncultured Saprospiraceae bacterium | reverse complement strand
ACTTTTTCGCTTATACTTCAGCCCAAAAATCCTCATTATGCTATGGCATAACTCCGGTTTTTGAACTTTGTCTAAACAAAAAATTGTCTGTTTTCGGCTCGAAGCCCAAATTCCCAACATGCTCTTAATTACGATTCAAACTATTGGACATTGTACAATGAGATTTGATAGTCAAAACTCCTTTTGACAATGTCTATTTAGAATTGTAATTAGTGGTGGGTGATCTCTTTTCTTAGTTTTATCGTTTTTTAGAGCTATACAGAATTTTGAAAAAAACGAAATACAATCTTAATAAGGTCGAATATATTTGCAAATCATTTCAGCACACATTCTCAACAAATAGTAGAATTATATAGTACGAGTATGGAAAACAACTTCTTAGTCTTTTTTCGAAAACTAAGAAGCTGTTTTTATTCAAATAAACCTTGGACAGGTTCTCAATTTATAAAGGCCAGTTGGATTGACTAGCACAAGATTGAATCGCTCCTTTCTCCGAACCAGAGATGATTCCTGCTTTTTTCCAAGCATTCGCTAGAGCAGCTACAGCGCTGACAAATCCTCCATGATTCGTTGCCGCTGCGGCAGCATCAGCAATTAAGTCAGACATATTACTGCATCCATTTTCTGATACAAAAACATTACTGACTCCTGAATCACAACCATCGATGATTACGGTAGCATCTTGGTTAGAAAATGGATGAGGATCTTCCGAATCATCACAACCATCATTGTCATCATCAGCATCACAAACGTCTCCTTCTGCATCTCCATCATAGTTTGCCTGATCTGTATTAGCTGTTAAAGGACAATTATCTTCATCATCTACTATACCATCACCATCTATATCTGTAACACAACTATTAGCAACAACTATTTCGACAGAGTTAAGAAAAAGCTGAAGTTCTTCAGGAGCAGAAATACATCCACCTCCTCCACATGAAAATTCTCCAAAATTCATATCGCCAAAATCTGCAAAATAAGAAATCAATACACCGTCTCCAATACAACATGTTGCTGCTAATGGATTGCCTTCATAAGATGCAAATATTTCAAACTCTAAATCTATATTAGTTGGATAGTATAAATATCCAAACTGATCACCTGAACAAAAAGAAGCAGGTAAGCCAGCTGCTAAAGGATGGTCAGTGTTGACATCAATAGTAAGCCCACCACATGCACCTGCAGGAATTGATTCAGTAAAACCACTAGCAGAACAAGCACCAAGATTATCAGCAGCCCAGATTGATGCTGTAAATTCTGTGATAAGTGTACCACCATTGTTAACAAAATCTTGAATTGCTGCTAAATTAAAACCGGCAAAAGATAAACCGCTTCTATTTAGATAAATCGCATCTAGCGTTTCCAGACCTCCTTCTGTTATAAATGATTGTGTCATTAGCGTCACATTGCATCCATTTGCGCTTAGAAAACTATTGATATTAGAAAAAAAGTAACTTCCCATCACTCCCACTTCTAGATTTTCAGATCTTGAAGATTGTACTCCATTTATGTCTCTCATAACAGGAGCCTGTTCGTTATTTTCTTGACCATTTGTAGTAGAAATATCTAGATTATAATTTTCGTTGATGGCAACTTCTTCTATTGCCTTTTCTTCTAATACTTTTTCATTTTCTTTTTCGCAGCTTGACATAAATAGGGCAAAGCCAAGCGTAAATAATAAGAAACTAAACTTTTGAATAATTTTCATTTTGAATAATTTTTAAGGGTTAGAAAAAACACCCAAGGCAGTGCCAGGGCATTTCATTTTACATTTGTTTGAATAAATGGGTTGTATCAATTGAAAAACAGAATTTGATATTTCAAAGATGCAGCAAAAGGATAATTCATGAGGGGAATTTTAGAGCATGGTAGGATAAAAAAGGGGTACAAATCGTGCATTCTTGCGAAAACACACTACACAAGCCCTTGAAATACAATCAATTAGGCTTCGAAAAGCTAATCCCTAAAAAACATAGGAGATTTGCCATAAAGTTTGTGGAAAGATTTTGAGAAGTATTTTGGATCATTAAAACCAACGGAATATGCAATTTCTGAAACGTTCAAATCTGTAGTTTTTAAGAGCACTAATCCCTTTTTCAAGCGTATATTTCGGATAAATACATTGGGAGAAACATCGGTCAGTGCTTTTAATTTACGGTATAGTTGCGAAGTACTTAGGTTAATTGTTGATGCCAAAAACTCAACATTAAGATCAGGATTATCTATATTTTCAGTAATGACCTTTTGAAGTTGACTTAAGAAAAAGTTTTCTTTCGTGATGATAGGTTGTTTCATCAACTCCTCATCGATAGCAGTCTCGGTGAGATTATCTTTTGCATAGCGTTCTTGCAAGGTTTTTCTTAAGGTTAGTAATTGATTTATTCGAATGACCAATTCCTCTTTGTTAAATGGTTTACTGAGGAAAGCATCTGCTCCACTTTTGATACCTTCAATTTTATCAGAAGAATTTGATTTAGCCGTTAATAAAATGACAGGGATGTGATTGGTTCGATTATCGTTTTTCAAGGTGGTGGTCAAAATATTCCCATCAACTTTCGGCATCATCACATCGCTAATAATGAGATCAGGAATCAATTGAAAGGCTTTTTCAATTCCTATTTCCCCATTTTTTGCGGTAATAATTTGATAATCTTTTTCTAAAATTTGACAGATGTATTGAGTGACATCGGCATTATCTTCTACGATCAATAATAGTGGTAATTCATCTGATTCGATAGGAGTTAATGCTTCTTCATCTAAGACATCCAATTCCTCCGAGGGCAAAGTATTGATAAAAGGTTTTTCTTTTAGGCTAACGATTGATGCTTGGTTGGTAATCGGCAAGTCAATGGTAAACGTTGTCCCTGTTTGACTATCAGGCAGGCCTTTTCTTTCAGTACTAATCACCTCAATTTTCCCTTGCATTAAATCGACTAATTCTTTGACCAAAGCTAAGCCAATCCCTGTTCCTTCACCACGTCGGGTACTAGAATTATCCACTTGATAAAAACGATCAAAAATATGAGGCAATCTCTCTTCAGAGATTCCAATACCGGTATCTTTTACGATTATTCTTAAAAACTTTTGTTCTTCTTTGGTTTCCTGTTTAGCATGTATAACTACCTTTCCGTCTTCATTCGTAAATTTTAAAGCATTAGAAATCAAGTTGTAAATAATGTGTTGAACTTTTGCCTCATCAAAATCCATCATCAACTCTTCTACCTCTGAATAAAAAACCAGTCTAATATTTTTTCCATTCGCTTTACTATAAAATGATTCTGTCAAATAATTCAAATAAGGAATGATATTATCTTGAATAGGTTGAAGTTTCAATGCACCACTATCGGCCTTCGATAAATCCAATAATTGACTAATCAAATTCAACAAATTTTTACTATTCCTTGAAATCAATTTATGATTCTGCTCTAATTTAGTTTTTTGTACTTGAGATAATTTCTGGATGTAAGGTTGACGGACCAACTCATCATTGATTCCCATGATCACCGTCAATGGCGTTCGAAATTCATGGGTAATATTAGTGAAGAGTTTGGTTTTGAGTTCATCTACTTTTTGGAGCTGCTTAGCTTCCATTTCTTTTTGAAAAATGATTTTTTTATTTTCCGCATTTTGCTGTTCTATTTGTAGTTTTTCTTGTTTTAGTAAGCGATTTCTAAAACCAATACTAAAGCCTAACAACCACAGGGTAAAGACCATTCCCATAGATACCCAATCTAAAACCAAGGTCACTTTTTCAAAACCCCAAAGATGATCATATCGGGGAAATATGCTCCAATTAAACCCTACAATCCTTATAAACACTAATGTTACGGGTATAAATGCTATGATAAATAAGCTCTTCAAATACTTGGCTTGTCCTTTTGCTAAAAATGCCATAGTAAAAAATATAGGCAGCATTAATAGCGAAAACAACATTATCCTTTGAGTATAAAAAAAATCATGTGGAGGTAAAAACCCATAAAGACACATTAATCCAAAAGGAATTAAGAAGATTGGAAATACCCATTTACGAAAAAAAGAGGAAGGAGAATAATTAAAATAGGTGGCTGTAAAATAAAGCATCCCAAAGCTCGTCAGAAAAGAACCGAGATAAAATAATGGCAATTCGTATTGCCTCCAAGACGGGAATAAAACATAACTGGAAAAACTCTCCGGTGTAAATACAAAACTTAAAAATTGACCTAAGATCAATATTGTAAAGTATAAATGAATCCGTTCTTTCTGGATGACATACAAACCTATAAATAACAAAAATTGAATCCCCATTGCCCCTAAAAACAAATAACGTTTAGTGGCTATTCGATTCTGCTCTGGAAAAACGGAAGTGGGGTCAATATGAAATAAAGCAATCGTCCCCATCGGGAAATAAGGATCCACTCCTTCTAATTTAATATAAACATCTAGCGTATCATTTGTCTGTAAATTTACCTTGAAAAAGGTCGCCCAAAAATCATAAGATCGTTCGTCAAGAGGAACACCATGTCCGGTTCGTTGATGAGAAAAATCTCCATTGTCATCAGATATATATATATCAACATTGTCAAATGCCAATCCATCTTGCCCCATCCAAGGTGCCACATGAAATAGATGTTCTCCTCGAAACAATTCGGTCCCTACGAGCTGAGTCCTCATCCAATACACTTCTCCTAAAGCTGGAACAATAGCATCCGAATATCCCCATTGGATTAATTCTCGGTTCTGATGAATTGTTGAGACATCAAGTTCTTTGTCAGTATCTTTATATAAATCAAATTGAAAAATACGATTTCCACGAAAAGGTCTACTATTAGAACGTTCAGGATAAACACCCTCAAATTGATAAGGTGATAGTAGATCAGAAAAGTCTTTTATCCATAGCTTAAAAAATAGGTGATGACTTATATCTGAACCCCATTTATGAGAATAAGCTGTTTCTTTTTCTAGTTTATGATTTTCTAATCTAAAAAAAAGAGTAGCTCGCTCATTAGGTACTAAACCAAAGGCAACTGGGTGAAAAGGATAATCAATTGATTTCTGATCCTTCGGAATAGAAAAGCCAGTTTGTTGGTATTCCATCCTGCCATCCTCATGAACCAGGTAAGCATCAATAGATTCCCATCCATGTAAACTTAGAAAATTCTGAAAGAAAAACAGGATCGAGTCTTGTTGATTTCTCCTTGCCTGAACATCTACTTTTACCCAATAAGTCTGATTGGGATCAAAATTTCCTCGCGTATTATTTTCCTGAAATAATTGCTGATTTTTTGAGATATCTTCAAAACTCCTATCTCCATTTTCATCGAGGTATATTGCTAAAGAACGGTATAAATCCCTGAATCTACTATTCCAATGATAATATTCACAATTCTCGATTTCTTGCCCATTGAAAAATTGGATATATTCATCATGAGCTGCGGGAGGCGTTTGCGCTTGACTTTCTATTGAGCTTAAGCTAATCAATAGAAAGGCTAAAAAGAATAGGTTGAATTTCTTTAAGAAGATGAAGAATATTGAGCGTTGGTTTTTATTCATTTGTATTGGGGCGAAATAATTATATTCAAGGTGCAGCGACCTCAAACCCTAAACTGCCACCTTAGCCTTAATATGCGGATGTGGATCGTAGTTCAATAATTCAAAATCTTCAAATTCGAAATCAAAAATTGATTTTACATCAGGATTAATTTTCATCGTAGGTAAAGGCCTCAATTCTCGAGATAACTGAAGTTCAGTTTGTTCTAAGTGATTGGAATACAGATGCGTATCGCCAAAAGTATGGACAAAATCGCCTGCTTCTAATCCGCAAACCTGTGCCATCATCATGGTCAATAAAGCGTAGGATGCGATATTAAAAGGTACGCCAAGGAAACAATCAGCAGACCTTTGATACAATTGACAAGATAGTTTTCCATCAGCGACATAGAATTGAAATAGACAATGACAGGGCGTCAAAGCCATTTGATCAATCTCTCCAACGTTCCATGCATTGACAAGAATTCTTCTGGAGTCTGGATTATTTTTAATTAAATCAATTGCTCGTTCTATTTGATCGACGGTCGTTCCATCAGGACGATCCCAACTTCTCCATTGTTTTCCGTAAACTGGACCAAGATCACCATTCTCATCAGCCCATTCATTCCAAATCCGAACTCCATTCTCTTGAAGATATTTCACATTCGTATCTCCTTTTAAAAACCAAAGCAATTCATAGATAATAGACTTTAAGTGCAGTTTTTTGGTAGTTACCATTGGAAAACCTTTGCTAAGATCAAACCGCATCTGATATCCAAATACTGAAAGAGTCCCCGTTCCGGTTCTATCACTCTTTTTTGTTCCGTTGTCTAAAATATGCTGAAGAAGGTCGTGGTATTGACGCATTTTTATAAATTAAAAATTAAAAATGTAGATTTTGATAATGGGTTTAGCTTAATTGCAAAGCTACTTTAAATTATTATTGTTGAAAAGAAAACAATACAGTTTATAAAACTATTGTATTAAAATAATAATCTTTGATAAAATAAATTGATACGATGACATATAAAAGCATGATGGACTGTGTCCGAGATTTGGAAAAGCATGGTGAATTGATCAGAATTAAGGAAGAAGTTGATCCAAATCTTGAAATTGCAGAAATACATCGTCGGATATTTGAGGCAAAAGGGCCAGCAATTCTATTTGAAAATGTCAAGGGTAGCCCCTTCCCTGCCGTTTCGAACATATATGGCACTTTTGAACGAACAGAGTTTATTTTTAGAAAGACGATTGATAAAGTCCAAAAAGTTGTCGAGTTAAAAGCTGACCCAGCGAATTTTTTAAAAAATCCACTTCGATATTTATCTGCACCTTTTACCGCTTTGACCGCATTACCCATGAAGAGTAGATTCGGAGCACCGGTTACTTATGGAGAAACGACCATTGATCAAATTCCTCAGATAGTGAGTTGGCCAATGGATGGCGGAGCTTTTGTAACCATGCCTCAGGTTTTCACATTGCCTCCGAAAACAAAAAGTATCATGGAATCCAATGTTGGAATGTACCGGATACAGCTTTCAGGAAATGATTATATTTTAAATAAAGAAATAGGTTTGCATTATCAATTGCACCGAGGAATCGGCGTGCATCACACGGAGTATAACAAAACAGATGAACCATTTCGATGTTCCATTTTCGTAGGTGGTCCACCCGCCCATGCCTTTTCTGCAATCATGCCATTACCAGAAGGCATTTCAGAATTGACTTTTGCCGGAATGCTCGCTGGTCGTCGGTTCAGATATACCACTCAAGATGGACATCACCTTTCTTCAGATGCTGATTTTGTAATTACGGGAACGATTGTCAAAGATTTCAAAAAGCCTGAAGGACCTTTCGGAGACCATTTGGGTTACTATAGTTTGACGCATGATTTTCCAGTGTTGAAAGTTGACAAGGTTTACCATCGTAAAGATGCGGTTTGGCATTTCTCTGTGGTCGGTCGCCCACCTATGGAAGATTCTAGTTTTGGATACCTGATTCATAAGATTGTTGAAAAAATGACTCCTCAGGTTTTTCCAGGAATCAAAGAAATAAATGCCGTTGATGCAGCTGGAGTTCATCCACTTTTATTAGCAGTTGGGAGTGAGCGATATATGCCCTTTCGGGAAAAACGTCCAGAGGAAATTTTGATTCAAGCGAATAATATTTTAGGAACAGGTCAAACTTCACTGGCTAAATTTTTATTCATCGCTGATCAAGGAGATGATGAAAACTTGAACTGTCATGACATTCCAAAATTCACAGAACACCTTTTGCAAAGAGTGGATTGGACCCGTGATTTACATTTTCAAACAAAGACCACTATTGATACTTTAGATTATAGTGGCTCTGGATGGAATGCTGGTTCGAAAGTAATTGTGGCTTGCTGTGGAGCTATTATTCGAAAGTTAGGTACGACTATTCCAAAGGACTTTAATTTACCTGAAGGATATTCAAAACCAACTTTTCCATTAAAAGGAATCATGGCTATTCAATCTCCTGCTTTTAAAGATCAGGAAGCTGCGGCACAAGAAATGTCTGCTCTTGCGGAGCATTTAGAACAATTCAACTTAGAGGACATTCCATTGATTCTGGTGGTCGATGATAGTGAATTTACGGCAGCGACTCTGAATAATTATGTTTGGGTGACTTATACCAGAGCAAATCCTTCGCATGATATATATGGTGTGCAATCTTTTGTGGAACATAAGCATTGGGGATGCAAAGGTTCTTTGATTATTGATTCGAGAATTAAAACTCATCATGCTCCTCCTTTGATTGTTGATGCTGAGGTTTCGAAAAGAGTGGATCGTTTGTTTGAGGAGATTGAAGTTTTGAAGGAATTTGCTTAATGATTTGAGGCAATCGATAATTATTTTTGAAATACGTTTTTTCGTGGCAAGTTGCAAACTTGCCTTATTCTGTACTTCCAAGTTACAAAATAGCCGATAGCAATCGACCATTTTTTAAACTTGAAAGAGTACGTAAAATGCCTTCTGAGGCGATTCCAAATTTTTCCACTCGGATTTTTGTGTAAATAGAAATAAAACGGATACCTTAACGGGGTTTTATTGCAATTCTAAACTAAACGAAAATCATATGAATAAGAGACTGCTACTTTTTTTAGCAACTATTTTACTGCCTATTATTACTTTTTGCCAAGACAATGAAGTTGAAGAGCAAGGACTCGATCAAATTATTGATGGGTGGTTTGGCTGGGCAACAGGATGGTTTGTAAATATCATTTTTTATCAAATTCCTTTCTCAGAAGATGTACAAGTATTTTGGGTTCTATTTCCTTTAATTATAGGAGCCACCTATTTTACTTTTTATTTTAAATTAATCAACTTCCGAGGTGTTTTTACTTCAATCAACATTGTTAGAGGAAAATATGACGATCTAGAAGACGATCATATGGTCGAAGTTTCTGATTCTGTTTTCACGGATGACGGTGATAACCCTGATACGATTAGAGTGGAAGGTCAGCATGCTGGAGAAGTAACTCACTTTCAAGCATTGACTGCTGCATTGTCTGCAACCGTTGGATTAGGAAATATTGCGGGTGTTGCTATTGCTGTTTCTATTGGTGGTGCAGGAGCAACCTTTTGGATGATTATTGCCGGATTTTTGGGAATGGCTTCCAAATTTGTAGAATGTACTTTAGGTGTAAAATATCGAGATATTGCAAGTGACGGTACCGTATATGGTGGTCCGATGTATTATTTAAGTAAAGGTCTAAAAACAAAAGGTTTTACGACCCTTGGAAAAGTACTTGCTGTAATTTTTGCCATTATGTGTATCGGAGGATCATTTGGTGGTGGCAATATGTTTCAGGTCAATCAAGCATTTCAACTAGTAGAAAGTATTACAGGAGGTGAAGCTTCCTTTTTCCATGAAAAAGGTTGGTTATTTGGAATCATTATGTCCATTTTGGTAGGTATTGTTATCATCGGTGGTATCAAGTCAATAGCTAATGTTACGGATAAGATTGTACCATTTATGGTAGTCATTTATGTTGGTGCGTCTCTATTTATTTTAATCTCGAAGTATGATATGATTGGTGCTGCTTTTGGGCAAATCTTTGACGGAGCTTTTAATGCCGCAGGAATTGCAGGTGGTGTAGTTGGTGTATTGGTTCAGGGATTCAAACGTGCCGCATTCTCTAATGAAGCAGGGATTGGTTCTGCTTCTATTGCCCATGCCGCAGTAAAAACTAATCATCCTGCGTCTGAAGGAATGGTTGCTTTACTAGAGCCTTTTATTGATACAGTAGTAGTTTGTACAATGACAGCTTTGGTGTTAATCATCACTGGAAATGTTACTGCTGAAAATGCTTCCTTAAATGATGCTCAGGCTATCCTATTAACTTCAGGTGCATTTGGGTCTGTTATTTCATGGTTTCCTTATGTGTTAACTATAGCCGTTGTCTTATTTGCTTTCAGTAGTATGATCTCTTGGTCTTATTATGGATTCCAAGCTTGGTCTTACTTATTCGGAAGAACTAAAACAACTGAATATACTTACAAAATCTTGTTTTGCATATTTGTAATCATTGGTTCTGCAGCAAGTCTAGGTTCCGTTTTAGCCTTTTCAGATGCCATGATTTTTGCGATGATGGTACCGAATATGATCGGTCTAGTCATTCTTGCTCCTAAGGTCAAAGAAGAGCTCAATAAATATATGTCCAAAATAAAAGTTTTCAACACAAAATAAATATTTTCCTACGATTTATAAAAAGCCTGTTTCATTAACTGAAACAGGCTTTTTTTATGAACAATAAAAAACCCAATGACTTCTTAAAATAACAAAATAAATGCATATTATAAATACCATTATATAGGTACATCATTGACCCAATAATTCCTTAACTTTGATTGATTTTTATTACACACCCTCCTACCGATTTTCTTAAAAAAGGTTATATCTCTTTTTTTAAGTTTTTGATACCATTAAGACTTTACTCAAAAAACAACATAACCAAGATGCAAAAAAATCTACTTAGAAGTATTTTTATACTTTTCATATCTCTTTTACATATTTCATTGACTGCTCAAGTAATTTATGTCAACACCAATGCCTCTGTTAATGGAGATGGGACTAGCTGGGCAAATGCATTTGATGATCTTCAATCTGCTCTGGCTGTCGCTTTAAATGGAGATGAGATATGGGTAAGCAAAGGATCTTATTTTGTAAACGGAACAACAGATGACTCATTTGAAATCCCTTCGGGAGTAAAAGTATTTGGAGGTTTTGAAGGAAATGAAAATCAACGTCAAAGTCGAAACTGGATAAACAATGAAACTATACTTGATGGTGTTTTCAATATACATACGGTTGTATATTTTGAAAACAGTAACACCGATACAACTATTGATGGCTTTATTATTCAAAACGGATTTGCAGACGGAATTAATCCAAGAGGTCAATCTGCGGGCGCCATTTTTATTCAAAATGCTAGCCCTGCCATAGCAAATTGCCGAATAAGAGATAACGAATCTGTAGGTCAAGGAGGAGCTATTTTTATTGAAGGTAGCTTTGCAAATTCCTCGAGTCCTAATTTTAAAAATTGCACCATTGAAAACAATACCAGTTCTTCGAATGGAGGAGCATTGTTTGGAGGAGGAAATAATAACGGGACTTGTAATCCAACTTTTGAAAAATGTATTTTTAAAAACAACTCTTGCTCTACTGGAGGTGGAGCCATATTTTTAAATGGTGTAGATGGGAATGCAACCTGCATTTTTAAAGCTTGTGATTTTGATAGTAATATTGCTAATGGAAATGGCGGAGCAATGTATACTTTATCTAAAGAAGGAGGTGTCGGTAATCATGAAATAATCAATTCGAGATTTTATAACAATAAAGGTTTTGCAGCTGGAGGTATGTATAATCACGGTGGAGGAACTAATGGAAATGGCATCCCTGGTGATTGCAGTCCTCTTATTACTAACTGTACTTTTTATCTAAATGAAGCGACTGGTGTTCCTGCTGGATTAGGTGGAGCAATTTACAATAATGCCGAAGGCGGCGGAAACAGTAGCCCTATTATTAGCAATTCTATTATTTATGGAAATATAAGTGAACAAAACTCACATGTTTTTAGAAATGTAGACGGTACTCCAACTATTAAAAATTCGCTTGTAGATGTTGCTGATTGCTCAGCATTGAATCAGGGACCAAATTCAGATGTCACCTGCGAAGGACTTATGATCTACACCAGCACTGACCCATTTAAAAATGCAGCAGGAGGAGACCTTAGACTAATAGAAAACTCCGAAGCTACCGATACTGGAAGTGACAATGACAATAACGAACCAGAAGATTTGGATTGCGAGCAAAGAAAAATCAACACCATTGATATGGGGGCTTACGAATCACCAGATCAAGAACTCCCTGTTGAATTAGCGGAGTTTTTAGCCTATCAAGAAAAAGACAAAGTCACCTTAATGTGGATCACATTTTCGGAAGTAGACAATGATTATTTTACGATTGAAAGATCTGCTAATGGTCGCGATTTTGAAGCCTTAGAAACAGTCCAAGGTGCTGGTAATTCAACCCAAGCTAGGGTCTACGAAAGACACGATTTCAACCCTATTCCTGGTGATAATTATTACCGAATAAAAAATACAAGTTTTAGTGGAGAAGTGGAATACAGTCCTATTAGGATTGTCGAAATTAGCCCTAAGCGGATTAACGTTTTCCCAAACCCAGTTGAGCGTCATTTGACTATTGCCTTTAGTGATTTCAAGGCAGATGAAGCACAATTTGAAATTTATGATGTTTATGGAAAACAAGTCTTTCAAGGCAGTACTCAAGTTGAAGATAACGTTAGCTTTATTGCTCTTCCAGAGATTGGCAGCTTTGTTCCAGGAACCTATATTTTAAAAATATATACCGTTAAAAACGGATCATTTAGTCATCGTTTTATGAAAATTAGAGACTAGATTTGATTGCCCTTCAATTAATTTGCTGATCAGCCTAAGACCTTTTGAGGCTTCGTTCTTCTTTCCAACTGGAGATTTTAAGTACGAAGCCTCAAAAAGTTAGCAATCACTTGATTTCTCAGCCAACAACCATTCAACCCCGTCGACTACCCTATTAAATTACTGTTAATCATCATATTACACATTTACACATTTTTAAATACTATTAAATATATATTTTTAATAAATATCAAAAATACCTCTTTTAGGGTAAGATTTGATTATCATATATATGTATCTTTGTAGTTCTGAACATTCACCATTACTTACATACCCTCCTTACTTTGGCACTCCCCAGAGATTAATAGTAATATTTTCATTCTTACAATTTTTAACACATGATAACCAAATCTTTACACAAGGGTATTACCCTAATGTTCTTCTCTATTTTTATTTCTGCTCCTTCTTTTAGTCAAATCTATGTAGACATAGACATCGCTGGTGGTGGTGATGGTCTTGCTTGGTCGACTGCTTACAATAATCTTCAAACAGCACTATCAGCTGCTTCAGATGGAGATGTTTTGTGGGTTGCTGAAGGTAGTTATACCATCGTTGGAGATGAAGATACTTCCTATGAAATTCCAAGTGGAGTAGCACTTTATGGTGGCTTCGACGGAACGGAGAGCAACCTTGCTGATCGAAACTGGGAAACTAACTTGACTATCTTAGATGGACTAAATACGACCAACTCAATTGTCTACTTTGAGAACAGTAGTTCAAGTACAATACTAGATGGTTTTACGATTCAAAATGGTGATGCTGATGGAACCAATCAGAGAGGCCAGTCAGGAGCAGGAATCTATATGGATATTGAATCACCAGGTACTTTTTGCGATCCTCAAATTCGTAATTG
>CAKZTD010000132.1 GCA_937921595.1 uncultured Saprospiraceae bacterium | reverse complement strand
GTTTTTTTTAAGATATCCCAAATTTTTCACCACAATCCCCTTTCAGTCTATTGCTTATGAAAATTTCAGAATATCAAAACGATTCAATTTAATTCTTTACGTCTACTTCGTTTTAAAATGCCGGAACCAGCTCTCGCTAGTTCCGACGACACCTGAAATTTGACATCTTATCTCGTAATCGTCAACCGCTTAGTTACCTGATATTTTCCATGATTTAATTTCACCATGTACACACCAGCTGGTAGTGATTGCGTTTCTAAGTCATAAATATTTCTTCCTTTATGGACATCCATTTCCTTTAACAAAACAGAACGGCCAGTTATACTCATCAAATTAATTGTTGCTGAACCTTTTTCACGAGCTGTATATTCTAGGCTTACTGCCTTCTCAGCAGGATTCGGAGAAAGTGACAATCCATTGCTTGCTGTTGTTCCATCATCTGATAATTTTATCGGTTTGGTACTGATCACTCCTTGATTATTATTATAACCCGGAGCAACGACAACAGTATAGTCTTCTACTTCCCCGTATAAGAAATTCCCACAAGGTTCTGGATACCCAAAGTACTGCATAGACACCCGCATTCTCGTTTCACCTGGAGCAGCAGAAGTAGGAACAATTAATGTACCTGATAAAGTACCGGCACCATTCCCTTGTCCAAATAATTCTCCCGCATCATCAAAATCTCCATCCTGATTGAAATCAACCCAGACATTCCAAAACTCAACATAAGAGTCTGCTGCAAACCCTGGCGTTAGTGTAACCGCTACCGGAGCACCTGCAGTGATCGTTGCTGATAAATTAGTAAAATCACCATAACCTTGATTATTTCCAGAGACATTATTGATACTTCCAAACTGAACACTTTCGATCCATTCATAATCCACATTCATTCCCATCGACTCACAGTATTCCACTTCAGGATTTGGATCGGTCAAACTTACACAGAAATCTCTCGTCTCTACAGATCCAAATACAGATCCTTCTGCCAGCACATTTTCTTCTGCATCTAACAACTCGTAACTTCCTTCGCCATACTCACAGCAGATACCATCACCAAAGTGATCATAGATATTAAAGGTGTAGCAACCATCAACTAAGCAAGCATTTTCAACAACGGTTGATCCATTTGGTTGAGCACCATAATGACCACCAGAAGAGGCAACGATGGTTCCGTTTTCATCCTTGATATCCCAAGAAGTTTCTTTTGGATAATTATCTAAAGTAATCATCAACACTACTTCATTCTTAGTGCATGCTTCTGGATCGCAAGGTTCGCAAGAACCACCACAATCGACTCCAGTTTCGTCTCCGTTTTGAATGCCGTCATCACAAGTTGGTTCTGCTTCACAAGGTTCACATGATCCTCCACAGTCGACGCCCGTTTCATCTCCATTTTGAATGCCATCGTTACACGTTGGTACAGTCTCACATGGTTCACATGATCCTCCACAATCAACTCCTGTTTCATCTCCGTTTTGGATTCCATCATTACACGTTGGTGCAGTCTCACAAGGTTCACATGATCCTCCACAATCTACTCCAGTTTCATCTCCGTTTTGGACTCCATCATTACACGTTGGTACAGTCTCACAAGGTTCACATGATCCTCCACAATCAACTCCTGTTTCATCTCCGTTTTGGATTCCATCATTACACGTTGGCGTTTCTCCATCACAAGGACTTGTACAAGTCCGACTAGCAATGTAATCTTGAATTGCTGAAGCAACCTGAGGATGAAAACCTTCATTAAAATCATTTGAATTACAATAGCTCATAATGGTTCCTGCATTTGGAGAATTACCAGGAACAGGACAGCCACCTTCTGTGAAACCAGCACAACCATCGATCGCAGTATTATTGCCATTCCAAACACAAGCATGTGTATGACGAGCACCAAAGATATGTCCAAGCTCGTGAGAAATAATCATTACATCATGCGAGTAAGTTGGTACATCATTGTAGGTTCCATAATGCCCTCCGATGGCTTTCGAATCATCAACATTATTTCGGCAGATACCTCCTATCGCGGAAGCAACTCCACCACCCCATCCGCCTTGGTAAAAACCAAGGTAAGCAACATCACCATTGTACTCTTCGGTTTCTGCACGGTAACTATCTAAAGTATTATACTCATCTAAAATAAAAGGAGCAGGGTCTGCATTAGACCAAATTTTTAATTCTGAAAGTACTACGTTTATCCCATCATTGGTATAAAGGGTTTTATGATTATTAAAAATGCCGGTTGCGTAATTAGTTGATTGCGTAACGCCTCCAAGTAAATTTGTGATCGATTCATCGACATCAAAACGCTCTCGAATACAGTCATCTGGAGAACGATTTGCCGAAGCGTTCTCAATCTGAGATGGATCAAAAGAAATGTTTTTATCATCTGTATTACATTGAAGATCTAGTCCCCACCCTTGTTCATATTCATTATATAAAACATGAAGCTTTTCTGCGTTCTTTACTTTTCCGATGGTTAAAGTCTTTCCTTTTTGATGAACAAATCCGATGACTTCATTTTCGAAAACACTAATCGAAGCAAGGGAATTATTTACTCCTCTTACGATACCTCGGTAATGCTTACCAGGAGTATAATTAGAAAGGTTGGTCATAAAATCTCCGGAATGAATATCGACTTCGATTAGATCGAGCGTAATTTTAGAATTTCTGGAATCTCCAGGAATATCTAAAGAAAGTGTCGAACTATTCCTTTCATCAAAATTCTCTGGTTTTTGAAAATTGAAATACACCGCATTGTCTACTTGCATATTTCGACTTACTAAATCATCTGCGTCTTTTCCTTTAAGGGTATTAAATAAAGTCGTTGATTGAAAAATGAGTCCTTCGCTTTTAGCAATTTGAATTTCCTGAGCGACAGGAGGAAGGTTTTGAGCTATTCCATTTTGTGCGAAACAACAAAAAGAAATTAGTAAACACAACAAATAAATGTTTCTGGACATGTTAAATACAATTTTAAGGTTAGTTAATAATTAAGAGCAAAGCTGTACAGCATACACCGATGGTAATTGGCCTGATTACCACATATGGGTTATTAAATTTTAAATGCATCTGCCTGATATGATCTCCATTCCAGGCATACCTCTCCCCGTCAACCTAGGTGCATTGTATAAACTACTAAAGCGAAATTGACAAAAGTCTTCTTTAAACTTTAGCACAAAAAAGTAGTTCGATGATCAATGCTGGTTGATCAAAAGCAGGTGGTTTCCCACACACATAATTTTTTATTTTTTTTGAAGATTCAGTGAAGCGTACAAGTGGAGTATCATTAAAATCAATGATTCATACACTTCATTTATGTTCTAACAAAGAAGTTGTTCAAGAATGTCTTCTAAATTTTAATTAAAAAAATCAATGGCTTACAAATAAAGCATCAATTTATTATTGAACAATTTCAGTATAAGATTATTAAACAAGTAATAATTCTTAAGCGATTCTCTTATTCTGTTTTCGTTTTTTTATATAAAAACAATAACTCAAAGAAGAATACTTAAGAAAATACTTATCAGCTAGAAAATAAATTGGGAGATTTTATTGGAAGAACTAATTTGAATAGTTCCTATATGTTATAACAACGTTATCATTTCTACTAATATTTTACTACTGTCTCTTTTTAATTCAAAATTTCAAAAAAAATATTCAAAGACATAGGGGATATCAATATTATAAAAGACTATAAAGTATAAGCTATTATTTTAAGAAGTTGTCTAGGACTCAATGGCTTGCCAAATAGTTCATCAATTCATTCTTAAACAACTACTAAATCAAAATCTTTTAAATGCAGATAAACTTTACTTAATCATTTTAATTCTTTGAGACTGATCTTCTTTTTCGAATAACTTTATCATTCTTGGATGATAAAATTTCATTCTACTAAAATAGATCGAAAACGAAATTGTTATGAAACGTAAAGTATTGATTCCATTTGTACTGCTTGCATTAACAAATGCATGTAAAGATATTGACCAATCACTTCCTCTTTCCGAAACACATCGAAAGACGGAACAAACCGCCAGCCGTGATGAAGATAAAATCTTGAGGCAAGAAAAACCTCATGATGATTCGACTTCAACATCTAAGGCTATATTTTCCTACAAAAAGAATCGGGTTGTACCACTACGAACCTTAGACTAGCAATTTGCAATTCGAAAAAATAAACATTTGCAAATACAAAAGATGCACGCATCCTAAGCAAAAGGGCATCTCAAAAACAGATTTATTTTTCTAGCGCACACACATAATCCATTAGAAAAAAAACATTGGGAGATGTTTTTTTAAGCCAGTTAATCATAGGAGTATCAACTGGCTGGTCCGAGCATTAATTTGTTCGGGCCGTTTTTATTTTTTAGTTTTATAAAAAACATTTTAATGAATAACACAAATCCAATCTCTAATTATTCTATCCTTATTCTCTTTACCATTTTATCATTTTCTTGTAAAGACGAACCAACAGAACCAGCTCCTCCAGTGAACAATACCGAAACCGTTTTCTTTAATGGAAAAATATACACCGTCAACTCCGGCCAAGTTTGGGCAGATGCGATGTACATCAAAGACGGCATTATTGAATTTGTTGGCGATAATGATTCTGCAAAAGAGATGGCAGCGGATGGTGCAGCAATGATTGATTTAGAAGGCGGCTTTATTATGCCAGGTATCCACGATGTGCATTTGCATCCGCTGGAAGCAGCTACAGATAACTTTCAATTTATTGTTGATGACAGTGTCACCGATCCAGAAGAATATGCAAATGATGTTGCCAATGCTATTCAAGAAAACCCTGGAAATGACTGGCTCTTAGGATGGGGACATTGGATCGATGTGCCATTGGAAGCAACTCGTTCTCCAAAAGAAATTTTCGATGATGTAGCACCGGATCGTCCGGTTGCAATCATGGAGCAAACTTCTCATTCTCTTTGGTGTAATTCAAAAGCCTTAGAATTAATGGGCATAGATAACAACACGCCAAATCCTCCGGGTGGTGTGATTATGAGAGAAGCCGATGGAGAAGCGAATGGAATCCTGATTGATAATGCTGGAAATCTCTTACTAGATTTGGCTTTAGCTCCGACTCCTGAACGAGCACAAAATGATTATGACGGTTTGATCAATTTCGCATTACCTGAGTTGGCGAAAAACGGGATCACTTCTATTTGTGATGCGAGAACTTATTGGAAGAGAGAACATCAGGAAACTTGGAAAAGAATAGCCGAGAAAGACAAGTTGACTGTAAGAGCAAACCTTGGCCTTTGGGCTTATCCGACCGAGGAAGATGCGAGTCAGCTTTCAACTTTAAAATCGCTTTATGCTTTTGATAAAAATAGTCTTTTAAAAATTAATCAAATCAAACTGTACTCCGATGGGATTATCCACAACACCACTTCTGCGATGCATGATGATTATGACATTGACTACTTTGAATTGGCAACAAATAATGGTTTAAATTATTTTACGGAAGAAAGAATCGCCGATTATATTTCGGAATTGGAAAGCACTGGTTTTGATTTCCATATTCATACAATTGGAAATCGTGGCGTACATGAAGCATTAAATGCAATCGAACAAAGTGGAACGACTGCTGGCAGGCATCGGTTGACACATGTGGAATATGTTGATCCTGCCGACTATGGCAGGTTCGCTCAATTGAATGCAACTGCTGATGCTCAGGTTGCCGGAGATTTCACCCAACCGGGTCACTGGCATGATAATGATTATCTAGTTGGTGCTGCATTGAATGAAAATAATGTTCCTTTGAAAAGCCTGAAAGAAGCCAATGCAAGAGTGACTTTGAGTAGTGACTGGGATGTAAGTTCGCTAAATCCTTTTGTCGGTTTGCAAAATGCAGTGACCCGAGCGCCTCAAAATTTGAGCCTTGAAGATGCAGTCAAAGCGTACACCATCAATGCTGCTTATGTGATGCGACAGGAAAATAAAGTTGGAACGATCGAAATCGGAAAAGAAGCGGATTTTATTATTTTGAGTCAAAATATTTTTGAAATTCCAAATGATCAAATTGGACAGACTCAGGTTTTAAAAACTTATTTGCAGGGAGAGCTGATTTTTGAAAAGTAGATTTTTATAAATAAAAAATGAGCGAATGTCAAAATGAGTGAATGCCCTCCTCTGCCATTCGCTCATCACTCCTCTGCATCAACGACTCACCGTCACATCTCCTTTGTAAATAATTTTTCGACCATCAATAAATTCAATCTCAGCAACATAAACAAAAACCGCAGGGTTTACTTTTTCACCTTTCATTCGACCATCCCAACCAAAAGTAGGATCATTAGGTAAGGCATCTTTTACTTCGAAAATTTTTCCGCCCCAGCGATTAAAAATCTGGAACCGAGAAATATTTGTAATTACACCTTCTTTTGCAAAAATTAAAAACTCATCATTCACCCCATCTGCATTTGGTGAAAAAACATTGGGAATGTAAACCTTTCGATCTTTATCGACTCGTAATAAAATCTCCGCTTCAGCTGGACAACCATTTTGGTTCGTCAAGAAAACGGTATAGGAAGTAGTTTCAGTTGGAGAAGCAATTGGGTTTAGACAATTATTACAAGACAATGATTCATCTGGCGTCCACAGAATAGAATCAATTTCTAATTCGGGAATATTAACTATAGTTTCAATTTCATAACTATCCCCTAATTCGATCACAACTTCAGGAATTAGTTCTACCAAAAGTTCAGGAACCTCCGGCATAAAAATTTCTTCTTCATAAGTACAACCTTCCGCATCCTGAATGATCAGCGCAATATTTCCGAAAGGTAAATTTTGAAAAACATTTTCATTATAAAAATTTAAACCACCATCAATAGAATAAACATAAGGCTCCGTTCCACCATAAACCGTTGGAATTGCAACCGCTCCCCGATCCCCAAAACATTCTGGGAAGATCACTTCAATATCAGCGCTATTCGGTTGATTCGTATCTTCTAAAACTTCAACCACATCTTCTGCAGTACAAGCATTAAAAACATTAGTTACCAACAAAGTATAAACACCTGCCATGGAAACCTCTGGATTTAAGTTGTTTTCGCCATTCAAAATATTCCCATTATTCGTCGTCCAAAGATAAGCATAAGGTAAGCCTGCCGAAGAAGCCGTTCCATCTAAAACTACAGTCTCTTCGCTACAATCCAATTCCGTAGCTATTCCTGCATCTGCAATCGGTGGTGTCCGATCTTCTACCACCACGATAGAATCCATTTTTTGACAATCATTTGTAATATTCAAAATCGTCAGATAATAAGTCCCTCCTTGATCAATTATCGGAAACAATGAATCCGTTCCAGATAAAAAATTGCCATCATTAGTTGTCCAGGTAATTTCAAAATCGGTTCCAAAAGAAGAACTCCCTGCTTCGATCGTCAGCGTCGAATCCTCGCAATTCAAGTTACCAACAGGTTCAATAATTAATTGTGGAAAAAGCTGATGAGCACCAATGAGAATATTATCGGTATCTGTACATCCGTTATTCAAACTCGTGACGGTTAAAACATATTCGCCAGCCGCATCGACCTCAGGATTGATGGTCGTTTCACCGTACGTGATATTTCCATCCGCAGTAGTCCAAAGATATTCTAGATTACCAAAGGGTTGCGATGCCGAAGCATCCAAAGTTGTCGTCGGATTTGTACAATCCAAAATCAAAGGACCAATCACACTAGCCTCAGCAGTCGGAGCAATTATATTTATAAAAACTTCTGTTTTATCCACAACGATACAACCTGTATTAGCATCTGTTACATTTAAAAAATAAAGTCCGGGTTGATTGACCATTGGTGTCAAAGTATTTTCATCTGAGACAATATTTCCATCATTGGTCGTCCATAGATAAGTGTAATTACTTCCAACAGAAGCTGTTCCCGTCAAAGTCAAACTCGTGATATTGCAATCCAAGGTTTCGTTTGGTCCAGCATCCGCCTCAGGAATATTGGGATTCAAAGGTACTTCGATTTCAGTCGTCACCGAACAACCATTAATATCTGTCAAAGTCAATTCATAAACTCCTGCTTCCAATTGATCCGGATGATCATGATGCGGTAATCCGTCCGACCAAATGTAGCCATATGGTTCGGTGCCTCCGTTTGCCGAAACCACAATGACTCCATCGGCAGCTCCAGGACAGGACTCTTCAGTTGTGACAAAATCTATGACAATATTCGTCGCCTCGATTATCATTTCATCTTCAACTGTTTCTCCACAAGCATCCGTCACTGTAACTGAATAAGATATATCTGCATTAATAAAAACGTCAATAGTAGGCGTGGTCGTTCCCGTATTCCATAGATAAGTGTAAGTTCCTGATCCGCCTGTCACAGGAGCTTCAAGCGTCAAACTATCAAAACTACAAATCGCTAAATCATCCATGATCAATTCCAGCGGAATGACATCTTCGATATTCATTTGAACAAAAGGAGCTTCGCAAGAACAAAAAGATTCTAGTTCTAAAATGATCGTTTCGGTTCCTTCTGTCAGCGCATCATTTAAACTTATCACTGGCAAATAAAAAACAGAATCTCCCGCAGGGATAATAATAGAATCTGGTAGTGTTTCATAATCAACACCTGCTGTTGCAGTACTCATCAGAGACAAATTATAATGAACGACCAAAGGTTGACTAAGGTCATCTTCTTCTCTTTTAAAAACAAAATCCCCATCCAGACAACCTTCGTAAACTACATTACTAGTACTGTCTGTTCCTGGAACTTCGGCAGTTACTTCGGTTACTTCACCTGCAGAAAAACTATTCGCTTTTAGAAAAACAGCCGAGTCAAAAAAGCCATCACCAACATCTGCTATGATCAATTTGATGTGATATGTTTCGCAAGCCTGTACATTAGCCATTGCAGTCATCACGGTTGTAAATCCATCAAATTCCAAATCGCCTATCGCTGCTCCATCTTCTGCAACCGGGTATCCTGCACATTGCAAAACAGGGGGAATATCTGGATGTTGAGCCGATGGGATATTATTGACATAGTAAGCCGGATTGGCCAAATGATTTACGCTATTGATCGCTGTGTAATCTGTAGTATTTGGAACGACCGCAATATTTTCGGCATTGTTAGAAAAAGGGCCATTGATTCCTGGGCCACTGATAAAAAATCCAAAGACATCATTAAACGGACTGTTGACATATTCGCAATATTCTTCGGAAGCGAATACAAATTCAAAAGAAACCATATCCGTGGAAGGCGTAAAATCAAATTCTAATGCAGCAATATCATAGAGTTCTGTATTGTTAACCATCTGACTTAGATCAGGATCGATACCAAAGGTTCCAAAAGAATTTCCACTGTTATACAAATCGTTCGGTCCTGCACTATTGTGAATATCTCCAGTAGACAAGATGACTCCATCTTCAATATTGATTGATGTATTTCCATTTGAAAAATATCCACCAGACAAATTATCACCACTAAAAGTGATGCTCTGCTCTGCTAACTGGAAACAATCTCCTCCGATAAAAATATCTTCTACCAATTGATTGGGTGTGTAATTTTCATCGACTGTCATCCCGGCCATGCTTTGAACTGTATAATTATTACAGCTTGTGCAAATCGTAGAGATGTACACTTCTATAGGTGAAGCACATAATTTATTTATTAAAAAAACCGCTTCCTCTTCTGTTGCTTTAAATTTTAAAACATGATCATTTCTCATTTGAGGAAAAACAAAAAATGCTTCGCAATTTAAATTATCATTGGATAGGAAAACTTCATAGTTCTCTCCTGGTTTTAGATTTTGTAAAACGATTTCTGTGTCATCATTTTCTAAAGTGAGTGGATAGCGACTTGCTCGGTCAACTACTGGAATTGATTCTGATGTTTGACTTTGAAGTATAAAAGGAAATGAGACTAAAAGTAGTATGCTCAAAATTATTGGGTATCTCCGGTGAAGC
>CAKZTD010000131.1 GCA_937921595.1 uncultured Saprospiraceae bacterium | reverse complement strand
AGATGATAGAGAGTTATGCCTTTTTAAAAAACAATCAAAACAAAACAAATTTATACATCCCTTCTTTGAGGTGGCATGGCTTTGACAATCAATATCATCATTGGTTATCCAATTTTTGTAAAGGTGATTTTGGAATGTCTTACCGTAATGGACAACCTGTTCTTGAGAGAATTAAAACACCAATTAGGTGGACGCTCATCATTAATCTTATTGTCATTTTTCTAGTCTATTTATTCTCTGTTCCATTGGGTGTTTTTTCAGCAATTAGAAAGGACACATGGATGGACAAGGTGATTTCCACGATTTTATTTTTATTATATTCATTACCTGCGTTTTGGATAGGAACCATGCTGCTCATATTTTTTACAAATTCAGAGTATGGAATGAATTGGTTTGCAGGAGCAGGTCTTGGAAGTCTTCCCAGCGATGCTCCTTTTTGGAATCGATTTTGGGAGACGGCATCGCATTTAGTGCTTCCTGTTTTTTGCATGACTTATGGTAGTTTGGCTTTTTTGTCTAGGCAGATGAGAGGAAGTATGTTGGAGGTGCTTAATCAAGATTATATCAGAACAGCCAAGGCAAAAGGGTTGTCCAATAGAAGTGTGATTTGGAAGCATGGTTTTAGAAATGCACTGTTTCCGCTAGTTACAATTATTGCTGTAGTTTTCCCCGCAGCCATTGCAGGCTCTATTGTGATCGAAACGATTTTTAATATACCCGGAATGGGAAGAGAAGTGGTTGATGCAATTTTCTCGAAGGACTGGCCAGTGCTTTATACGATATTGATGTTGGTCGCAATTTTGACGATGATCGGAAATTTAGTTGCGGATATTCTTTACGTAGTTGTAGACCCAAGAGTGAAGTTTAAATAAAATATGTTTTTCGGAAAAAATAAAAATATCGAAGATTTTAATAATAAAATTTCTGGTCCATCGGATCAGTCTTATTGGTCTTTGGTTAAAAAGCAGTTTCGAAAAAACCGATTAGCAGTTTGGTCATTAAGAATATTATATGGCTTAGTCTTTCTTGCAATTTTTGGAGGCTTGATCGCCAATGAAAAACCTTTGTATTGTAAAATAGAAGGACAGACTTACTATCCTGCCTTTCGAGAATATTTAGTCGATTTTGGTTTCGCTCAATGGGATGCAAAGTTTATCAATAACAATTGGAGTTCTCAAAATTACGAATCGGTAGTTTATCCTTTAATTCCATATTCTGCAAAAACACTTGACTTGGACAACACCAGTAAAAGTCCGATGAAAAAGCAGAACGTCGAATCTAAAAGATTTCATCATTGGTTTGGGACGGATCATTTAGGAAGAGATATTTTAGCAGGGATGATTCAAGGTGTTCGGATTGCTTTAAGTGTTGGAATAATATCGATGGGCGTAGCAACTATATTTGGTTTGTTTTTTGGAGGCCTTGCAGGATTTTTTGGAGACGACCAAATTCAGGTTTCCAGGTCTCAATTGATTTTAAATATCCTAGGTTTTATACTTGGAATCTTTTATGGATTTGGAACGAGATCTTTTGCGATAACGGAAGGTCATTTTGGAAAAGAAATACTCATCAGTATTCTGATATTTTGTATCATCTTATTTTTCGCCAATTTTTTATCAAAAGGAATTGATCGTCTATTGACTCCTTCCAAAAAGATTGCTTTACCGATAGACATCATTGTTATGCGATTGATTGAAACAATTAATTCTATTCCAGGAATCATCTTTTTATTAGCGATACTTGCTGTTATCGAATCTGCCTCGATTATAAATGTGATGATCATTATAGGCTTGATAGGTTGGACTGGAATCGCTCGATTTATAAGATCAGAATTATTGCGAGTTCGAGCATTAGATTATATCGAAGCAGCTCGTTCCTTAGGTTTTCAGGATTTAAGAATTTTATGGAGACATGCATTACCGAATGCTTTGACACCGGTGTTGATCACCATTGCTTTTGGAATTGCCGGAGCTATTCTGGTCGAAGCGACTTTGTCATTTTTAGGAATTGGAATGCCAGTTGAAGAGATTACCTGGGGAAAGATGCTTAACACTGCGAGGGGTAACATCAACGCTTGGTGGCTTGCCCTATTTCCTGGACTCGCCATTTTTATTACCGTAACGATTTTTAATTTAATCGGAGAAGGACTCACCGATGCTTTGAATCCAAAGCTTAAAAAATAAATTGTTTTAAAAATTAAATAAAACAACAGAAAGTTTTATATTTGCGTCAGGATAGATATCCAAATGTGGATTCTACCTAGAAAGAAAGGTTATTTACCCCGCTTCTTTTTCTTCTTCTTCATGTTTTTTGGAAAAAGACCAGATTTACCTCTTTTAGTAGTGAGGTTTCCTTTACGATCTGTATTAGAATGTACTGTTTCGTTGACTGGACAGCCTGTTTTGTTGCTTCCACAAGAACTAAATGTTCCTGCGATAAGAAGAATAAAGGCGAAAAAGAGGTATTTAAAGGCTTTTTTCATGAATTTATATTGATTTTTTGAAAAAAAAGGGCCGTAAATGTAAACTTAACTGATTTTTCTCGTAGAAACAATTCGAAAAGGGCCTTAAACCCATTTCGACGAAAGAACGCCAGACCTCTTGCTATTATTAGGATCACCGGTGTTTTTTTAATGAACATTTTGTTTTCAAACCTATTAGCACGTAAATTTGTGCCAAATTAAAATTTTAAAAATTATGAAAATGAACAAAGGAGACCTAATCAACAGAATAGCAGAAAATGCTAGCCTTACTAAGGTTCAAGCTACTGAAGCTTTAAACTGTGTTCTTAATTGTGTTGAAGAATCTTTAAAAGACGGAGATAAAGTATCTATCGTTGGATTCGGAACTTTTACTTGCACTCCTAGAGCTGCTCGTACTGGTCGTAACCCTCAAACAGGAGCTGCTATCCAGATTCCTGCAAAAAATGTGGTTAAATTTAAGCCAGGTAAAGAATTGATGCAAAGTGTAAACTAAGAGATTTATTTCTTAGTACGATATAAAAAGTTAATGGGTGATATAGCAATGCTATATTGCCCATTTTCTTTTGTGTCAAACCCTTAAATGTGAGGCAAATTTTCTACTTTTGTGGCGAATATTTATTCCGTCAATTTACTTGTAAAAAATTACTATGACCGACCTCACACGACTTCAAGATATTGCGTCCCAGGTAAGGCGAGATATCGTACGTCAAGTACATTATGCTACCTGCGGTCACCCAGGTGGTTCTCTAGGTTGCGCAGATTTTCTGACAGCCTTATATTTTGATATTATGGACCATGACCCTTCTTTCAATATGGAAGGTAAAAAAGAAGATGTATTCTTTCTTTCTAATGGCCATATCTCTCCACTCTTTTATAGCGTGCTTGCTCATGCTGGATATTTTGAAACCAAAGAGCTGGCAACTTTTCGAAAATTAAACTCCAGATTACAAGGTCATCCTGCGACACATGAAGGTCTTCCAGGTATACGTATTGCATCCGGTTCTTTAGGCCAAGGAATCTCCGTAGCTAATGGAGTTGCACTTGCAAAAAGGATGGACGGTGATGACAAACATGTTTTTGTTTTGACTGGTGATGGTGAATTGCAAGAAGGACAGATTTGGGAAGCTGCCATGTTCGCAGCACATCATAAATTAGATAATCTAATTGTGACCGTTGACTGGAATGGTCAGCAAATTGATGGAGCAACTAAAGATGTAATGTCCTTAGGAGATTTGCCTACGAAGTGGCAATCTTTTGGTTGGGATGTTTTATACATGGATGGTAATAATATGGAGGAAGTTGTCAATACTTTGAAAGAAGCAAAGACGAGGTCTGGTAATGGAAAACCAATCGCTATCATGATGAAAACAGAGATGGGAGCGGGTGTTGATTTTATGATGGGAACACATAAATGGCACGGTGTTGCTCCAAATGCGGAACAAACTGAAACTGCTTTAGCTCAGTTGAAAGAAACACTGGGTGATTATCCTTACCCTTATGAAAACTAAGGTGTAGACCATTATATTAATAAAAAGAAGTTTTTTAAAATACTTCAAGCCTTCATATTTAAAAAGAAAAACATGCTCGAAAATATAGTAAGTACAGGAAAAAAATCAACTCGTGATGGATTCGGTGCCGGACTACATATCGTCGGTCAAAAACATCCAAATTCAGTTGCCTTATGTGCCGATTTAGTTGGTTCATTAAAAATGCAAGCTTTCATAAATGAGTTTCCAGATCGATTTGTTCAGGTAGGAATTGCGGAAGCTAACATGATGGGAATTGCTGCTGGTTTGGCGACTGCAGGTAAGATTCCTTTTACAGGAACGTTTGCTAACTTTTCTACAGGTCGGGTTTATGATCAAATTCGACAGTCGATTGCCTACTCTCATAAGAATGTAAAAATTTGTGCTTCACATGCAGGTTTATCTTTGGGAGAAGATGGTGCGACTCACCAGATTTTGGAAGACATTGGAATGATGAAAATGCTTCCGGGTATGACGGTAATTAACCCTTGTGATTATAATCAGACTAAAGCTGCAACCATTGCAATTGCAGAACATGACGGTCCTGTTTATTTAAGATTCGGTCGTCCGGGATGGCCAGTCTTTACGCCTGAAGATTATAAATTTGAAATTGGAAAAGCTTATCAACTTTGCGAAGGTACTGATGTAAGTATTTTTGCAACAGGCCATTTAGTTTGGAATGCTGTAGAAGCAGCGAAAGCTCTGGCACTGGAAGGAATCAGTTGTGAGATTATAAATATACACACGATTAAGCCATTAGATGAAGAAGCAGTTTTGGATTCTGTGAGTAAAACACGTTGTGTGGTTACTGCCGAAGAACATCAAATGAATGGCGGTCTTGGGGATTCTATCGCTCAATTATTGGCGCGGAAGATGCCAACTCCGATTGAGTTTGTTGCCGTGAATGATAGCTTTGGTGAAAGTGGAACACCAATGGAATTATTGGAAAAGTATGGCCTTGGTTCTAAGGATGTCGCTGCTGCTGTAAAAAATGTTTTAAAAAGAAAACCTGTTCGGGTTTAGTCCCTAGTATTTTTATAAAATCAAATTAATTAATACATAAATGAAATTTGGAACAAAAGCTATTCATGCAGGGGTAAAACCTGATCCAAGCACCGGAGCAATTATGACTCCGATTTATCAAACTTCTACTTATGTACAAACTGCACCAGGCGAGCATCAAGGTTTTGAATACGCAAGAACTCAGAATCCTACTCGTAGTGCTTTAGAAGAAAATTTAGCAGCATTAGAAAATGGTAAACACGGTATTTGTTTTAGTAGTGGCCTTGCTGCGATGGATGCCATTTTAAAAACTTTAAATCCTGGTGATGAAATTGTTTCTACGAATGATCTTTATGGTGGATCATACCGATTGATTACAAAAGTGTATGAGAAATTTGGAGTGAAAGGAAAATTCGTTCCGATGAATGACATGGCTTTTTTAGAAAAACAATTGACTAAGAAAACGAAATTGATTTGGATAGAAACACCTACCAATCCAATGTTGAATATCATCGACATCGAGGCGGTTTGTGCTATTGCAAAAAAGAAAGGAATTAAAACTTGTGTTGATAATACTTTTGCTTCTCCGTATTTACAAAATCCTTTAGATCTTGGAGCGGATATCGTTTTGCATTCTGCAACTAAATATATTGGAGGTCATTCAGATGTGATTCACGGAGCAGTGATTACTAGTGATAAAAATATCGCTGATCAATTATATTTTATTCAAAATGCTGCGGGAGCTGTTCCTGGACCTCAAGATTGTTTTTTAATCTTAAGAGGAATTAAGACTTTACATGTACGTGTTGAACGTGCTTGTAAAAATGCGAAGAAGATTGCGAAATATTTGAAGAGTCATCCAAAAGTGAACAAGGTATATTATCCTGGATTTAAAGATCATCCTAATCATTTAATTGCTAAAAAACAGATGAGAGATTTTGGAGGAATGGTTTCTTTTGATTTGGTCAATAACGATACTGAATCTGCCAATGAACTTTTAAAAAACACTCACCTTTTTTCTTTAGCAGAATCTTTAGGTGGAGTGGAATCATTAATTGGACATCCTGCGACTATGACTCATGGATCAATTCCTAGAGAACAACGATTAAAGGTTGGCTTGACAGATTCTTTGATGAGGTTAAGTATTGGTATTGAAGATGTAGATGATTTGATTGATGATTTAGAACAAGCTTTATTGAATGTTTAAAAGTGTGATTTAGAGGATGAATTCTGTCGTCTTCTGAATTTAATTTTTTATAAAAAGGTGCTTTTCACGATTAAGTGGGAAGCACCTTTCTTGTTTTTTTAATATTTTTTTAATCTTTTTTTTGACATTTAATATATTGGTTTACAGTTGGTTATAAGTATTTTTGAAAAAGTGTTCAAAAAAAAGTGTGAATTGTTTTATGGAATTTCGACTACCTCGGAGTCTATGTAAGTGAACGTTTGATTGTTTTAATCACTAAAAAATAAAAATCATGAAACAGAATCAAAACACACTACACACTCAAAAAGTAATTTTAAATGACAAAGCTTTCTTTCTTGATTTGCGAGAAGCAAAGAATGGTAAAAAGTATTTAGTTATTACACAGACAAAGCCTATCGAGGATCAAAGATACGAGCGTATCAAGATGATTCTTTTTGAAAACGAAATCCAAAAATTTAGCCTTGCATTGAATGCATTATTAGAAAATTTTACACCCAAAGAAATTGTACAGGCTCCAGTTACTGATGCCCATATTGCTAAGATCAGACAATCACACCCGAAAGCTTATCAACCTTGGACAAAAGAAGAAGAGGAAGTATTGATCGCATTTTTTAATGAAGACAAACCGATCCCAGAAATAGCTTCTACAATGCAAAGACAGGAAGGAGCGATCACGGCTCGATTAATTAAATTAGGATTAATTCAACAAGCTAGTGCTGCATAGCCTGAACAAGTGGTTGAGTGGTCGGATATATTATCTTGACTGCTTGACTGCTTTGTGCAACCAACTTCTTTATTTTAAAAATCAACTTACGTCATGAATCAATACACCAAAAATACACTCGGTATCAAAAGCTGGGCAGAAGATGATCGCCCTAGAGAGAAACTAATGCTCAAAGGGAAAAGTAATTTATCTGATGCGGAGTTACTTGCAATTCTCATTGGTTCGGGATCAAGATCAGAAACTGCTGTTGGATTATCTCAACGTATTCTCCAGTCCGTCCAAAACAATTTACAAGAACTAGGTCGAAAAAACATCGCGGATCTTATGAGTTTCAAAGGTATTGGAGAAGCTAAAGCGATTACGATTGTCGCTGCGATGGAAATCGGTAGGCGACGCCAGTTGACGAATCCAATTGACCGTCCTCAAATCACAGGAAGCAGCGATGCTTGGAACGTGATTGCTCCAATACTCATGGATTTAAATCATGAAGAGTTTTGGATTATCTTGCTCAACCGAGCCAATAAGGTAATAGGCAAAGAACAGATTAGTTCCGGAGGTGTTGCGGGTACAGTCGTCGATGCAAAAATGATTTTTCGAACGGCTCTAGAGAAAGGCCCCGCCAGTGGAATCATTCTTGCTCATAATCATCCTTCCGGAAATCTCAAGCCCAGTCAAGCAGATATCGACATCACAAAGAAACTAAAACAAGCTGGAGTAAATCTAGATATCAATGTATTGGATCACCTCATCATAGCAGGACAATCCTACTATAGCTTTGCAGATGATGGAGCGTTATAAACCCAGCCCTAAAAGGGCGCAAGCCAAAGCCCTGAAGGGGCAAAAAAAATTAGCCCTGAAAGGGCGAAGGGATCAGCAAAACAAAACAAAAATGGGACAGTCATTAAACCGAGTATATGTTCACATCATATTCAGCACAAAACACCGCGCAAACCTCATTGATAAAAATATAGAAAATGATTTATACGATTACCTCGGAGGAATTTGTAAAGGCATGGAATGTTATCCTGTTCAGATAGGAGGATATCGAAATCATGTTCATTTATTATGCTTGTTGTCCAAGAAGATTAACATAACAGAGTTGTTAGAAAATATTAAAAAACGATCGTCGAAATGGATTAAAACGAAAGGGGTTCAATATTCAAATTTTTATTGGCAAAACGGCTATGGAATATTCTCTGTTCAATACTCTACCTTAGATAGAGTGATTTATTATATTAAAAATCAAGAGGATCATCATACAAAAGGTAAGGTTGTTTTTAAAAATGAATTTCGAAAATTGATGATTGAAAATGAAATGGAAATTGATGAACGTTATGTGTGGGATTGATGGAGTAGAGGAATATACGCCCTTTGGGCTTTTGCCTTCGCCCCTTCAGGGCTGGTGGGGCGGGGGACGCCCTTTTGGGGCTTTTTCTTTTGCCCCTTCAGGGCGTTTGATGGCTTTTTGTAGGCTTTAAGATCTTTTGCGAAAAATCATTAACTTTGCCTGCCTTTATAAAACTATTGAAACGATGAAGTGTTTTAATAGTCGTAGCGACAAAATAAATGAGTAAGAATAAAAACAAGATAGATTTTTTCCTTTTAGGACGAGTACTGAAATTGGCAAGACCATATCGGCTCGTGTTTGTCGTAGCGGCTGTGTTAGCCGTTGTCTTAGCTCCTCTGTCTACGCTTCGACCTTATCTGATCAAGGTGATGGTCGATGATTATATTTTCAAATATGACATTTCTGGAATGACGACTGTAGCGATGATAATTATTGCAGTATTGATCGTGGAAGTGATCATTCGTTATTTCTTTATTTATTCCACGAATTGGTTGGGGCAATCAGTGATTCGAGATTTACGAGTCAAGGTTTTTAAACATATTACCAGTTTGAAACTGAAGTACTTTGATACCACTCCGATCGGAACTTCAACGACTCGAACGATCAATGATATAGAAACAATCAATACGGTTTTCTCTCAAGGAGCGATTACAATTATTGCGGATATACTGACCCTGTTTGCAGTCTTTGCGATAATGATGTACACCAGTTGGAAATTGACGCTGGTTTGTTTGACAGTAATGCCGCTATTGATTCTTGCTGGATACATTTTTAAAGAAAAAGTAAAAGCAGCTTATCAAGTTGTACGAACTCAGATTTCTAAAATGAATGCCTTTCTCCAAGAGCGAATTTCAGGAATGCGGATTGTTCAGATTTTTAATTCTGAAGAGCAGGAGATGGCGAAATTCAAAGCAATCAATAGAGAATATACCCAAGCGAATTTAGACTCTATTTTGTATTATGCTATTTTCTTTCCGGTGGTAGATGTGATTTCTGCAGCTGCTTTAGGCTTGATGATTTGGTGGGGAGCAGGACATGCCTTGACCGGAGAAGTAACTCCTGGAACATTGATCGCATTTCCGATTTATCTAAATATGATGTTTCGACCAATCCGAACTTTGGCAGATCGATTCAATACTTTGCAAATGGGACTCGTTGCCTCGGAGCGAGTATTTACGCTTTTGGATAGTCGGGAACAAATTAATAATGAAGGAACCCGTTTGTCAGATAATATAAATGGTAATATTCAATTTGAAAATGTCACTTTTGCTTATGTTGAGGATAATGACATTTTAAAGAATTTAAGTTTTGAAATAAAAGAAGGAGAAACCTTAGCGATTGTCGGAAGTACAGGTTCAGGGAAGACAACGATCATTAATATTCTGAATCGATTTTATGAAGTGGAGAAAGGAAAGATATTGGTAGATGGAGTAGATATTCGAGAATATGAATTGATGAGCTATAGAAATAAGATTGCAGTGGTCTTGCAAGATGTGTTTTTGTTCTCCGGTTCTGTTTTAGATAATATTACTTTACGAGATCCAAGTATTTCCAGAGAACAGGTAATTGAATCTGCGAAGATGATCGGTGCTCATGAATTTATTGAAAAACTTCCAGGGGCTTACGATTATGAAGTAATGGAACGAGGGGCTACACTTTCGATGGGACAGCGGCAATTGATCTCCTTTGTCAGAGCATTGGTTTTTGATCCTAAAATTTTGATATTGGATGAAGCAACCTCTTCTATTGACCCAGAAACAGAGTCTGTTATTCAGTACGCCATCGAAAAACTAATCGCTAAAAGGACTTCAATAATCATTGCTCACCGTTTATCGACAATCCGTCATGCTAATAATATAATGGTCCTTGATAAAGGAGAAATCTCTGAATTTGGTCCTCATGAAGAATTATTAAAATTAGAAGAAGGACATTATAAAGAGTTGTACGAAATGCAATTTGCGCAGTTAAGCTCCTAAAGGTTCATCGATCAATACCCTCTTTCGATCCCTTATCCTAGATTACTTATCCAAACTACTTCGCTTTCTTTAAACAATTCCGTATTTTTAATCATATTATAGTAGAGAAGTTGTTCAAATATGAATTGATGAGTTATTTGCAAGCCATTGATATTTCTATTTACTTCACCTCTTTTTATTCCCGTAGCTGCGGCTACGAAAAGAAAAAGAAGGTTCGTTCTAAAAATCAAGCATTTACAACTAATATCAGAACACATTCTTGAACAACTTCAGAGAAAGAGATGAATAATTTCATTTTAATAAGTAGAACTGATGACATACAGAAGAAAAGTAGACGTTAATCCTTTTAATTCAATAACAAGCATATTGTTTCTTGTATTGGCTTTCGTTGCGCTATACTGGTTAGCAACAAGTGTTTTTAAAATATTGACAGTTGCTGCACCATTTATGTTGGTGGGAGCATTAATCATCAATCATAACGTAGTACTTAGTTATGGAAAATGGTTGGTAAACCTGCTAAAGAAAAATCCATTAATGGGTATCGGAGGTATACTTTTGACTTTCTTTGGATTTCCAATTATCGCTGGTTTTTTATTGGGAAAAGCATTGCTCTATAGAAAAGTCGATAAGATGAAAAAAGAATTTGAAGGAAATCAAGGTGGAGGCCAAACTGACTTTGTTGAATACGAAGAAGTAGATGATGAACCTCAAGTTCGATTGGAATTACCTGAATTTGAAAAACCTCGACCTAAGAAAGATAAGAGTGATGATTATGAGCAATTTTTTGATTAATGAAATTTTGTAGAAATCAATATTCTAACGCTTTAGAAATCGCCTAAAAAAGTTTATAAAAATCTTTGTTAGCCACACTCTATACCTTAGTCATAATTCTGAGCCTTGCTTATGTCTGGATCATGTGGCGCTATATTTCCAATTGGGAAAAACTAGCGGTTTGGGAAACACCAAAAGGTTATATTCCAAGCACAAAAATATCGGTAGTCGTTCCTGTTCGAAACGAATCTGATAATATTCAACCTTGTCTGAATTCCATTCTATTTCAAAACTATCCTGAAAATTTATTTGAAGTTATTATCGTTGATGATCACTCTACGGATGATACTTTGTCTATTTTAAAAAGCGTAAAAGATCAACGGTTGAAAGTTTTAAGTTTAGCCGATTTTATTGATGACACAAAAGAAAGTGCTTTTAAGAAAAAAGCGATTGAAATTGCTGTAGATCATGCTCAAGGAGAATTGATTGTAACAACTGATGGAGATTGCATCGCTCCGAAAAGATGGTTGCAAAGAATGGCTCATCTATACGAATCAAAAGCACCAAAGTTTATAGCAGCACCGGTAAATTTCTATCAAGAAGAAAGCTTGCTAGAATATTTTCAATCTATTGATTTTACAGGAATGATGGGTATCACTGGGGCAGGAATTCAAGGTCGTTTTATGAATATGTGTAATGGTGCTAATCTAGCTTATTCTAAAAAGGCGTTTTACGAAGTCGGAGGTTTTTCAGGAATCAATCATCTGGCTTCTGGAGATGATATGCTTTTGATGCAAAAAATCGCAAAGAAATATCCTGGTGAAATTGCCTATTTAAAAAATGAAAAAGCAACGATTCAGACCAAAGCGCAAGAAACCTGGAAAGATTTTTTTAATCAACGTATTCGATGGGCTTCTAAATCTTCAGATTATAAAGAATGGCAAGTGACAGCGATGCTTGGAGTAGTTTGGTTGTTTTGTATTTCCATTTTTATGACCTTGATTTCTATCGTTTTTCTAGGAATACATGGCTTATGGATGTTGCTGATTCAGCTTGCAATAAAGACGATCATAGACTATGCCTTATTGAGTAGAACGACTCGGTTTTTTAAACGAGAAGATTTGATGAAGCATTTTTTGTTATCTCAATTTTTGCATATTTTTTATATTGTATGGGTTGGGACACTTTCTATTTTTGTAAAAAAATATGTGTGGAAAGGGAGAAAAGTTAGGTGATGAAAAATGAGAAAAGTAAAATGAAAATTTACGGATGAAAGCTTATAGTTTGGAGGATGCATTAAAGCGTCCAGATGAAATTACAGACTTGCATATCTATAATCGAAATCTGACTAAGGTGCCCGAATCGGTTTTTCAATTTAAAAAATTAAAGTCATTAGTCTTAAAGAAAAATAAGATTGTTGAACTTCCCGATTGGTTAATTGAACTTCCTTTTTTAGATACGCTGGATTTATCCGAAAATGAATTTACTGAATTCCCTGCTTGTATTTTTAATATCTCGAATCTCAAAAAACTAGCCTTAGAAGAAAATGAAATTCAAGTAATTCCAGAAGAAATAGGATTCTTAAAAAAGCTTCAAGTTGTAAACGTTTCAAAAAATAGAATAGAAAAATTGCCGGATTCGCTTTTCATGCCTTCCTTGAAAAAACTTCTGTTAGAAGGTAATCAAATTTCAAAACTACCACCAACTATTCGTAAATGTGTAAAGCTTCAAGCACTGAATATTAGAAATAACAGAATTGAAAAACTCCCTAAACATATTGTTGAATGTACCCAGCTGAACTTGCTTTACCTCGATAATAATAGGATCAAGGAACTACCCGAAAAGATGGTAATGCTTGAACAATTAACGGCATCAAAAAACAAGTTGAAATGTCTTCCAGAAGAAATCGGAAAATCAGCTTGGCTAACTTATTTAGATGTTTCTGAAAATAAATTGGAACGCTTACCGGATTCTATTGGCGATTTAAAATGGCTTAAAAATTTAAAATTGCGGAAGAATCAGATTCGATATTTACCGGATCGGATAGGGGATTTGCGGAAATTGACAAACCTGGATATTGCTTATAATAAGATTGAAAAATTACCAGAAACGATTACTGAATTGTCAAAGCTCATTTCCTTATCTGTCCTTGGAAATAAAATTTCTGCTTTGGCAGAAACGCTAGTGAAATTCGAAAAACTAAAATATCTTTCCGGAAATAAAATATCTTTTACTAATTCCCAGCGAATAGAATTATTGTCGTTTTTAAGTTTTGCAAGAAAGAAGAAAATAACAGAAACAGAACGAATCCGATTCTATAATCTGATGACCACAAACAAAACCTATGATCTGCTTACCTTGATTAGTGCACTGAGTTTTCCAATAGAATCTATACGTTTAAATGCCTTGAGTCAGATTTTTAAAAATCACAATAATGGGAAGCCTTTAACATTGGAAAGTATTATTACCTTTTCGGGAAAAAGCAATTTAAATAAAAAAAGAGCGGCCGAACAACTCCGCCAATTTGGCCATACTTGTCAGCTCCAAATCAAAGAAACTTGTACACATATTGTATTGGGTAGTTTTCCAAATCAAAGCGCACTTTTAAAAAGGATAGCCAAAAAAGATAGCATTACGTTTTTGAAAGATCAAGAATTACAAACTTATATTTCAAAACATCCGAAGGCAAGTTATCTGCAATTTAACCCGGATGAACTTGAGAATTTGAGTCAATTATTGTTAAGTGGCCAAGACAGTAGTCTCCAAATTGCAATGCAGGTTTTACAACAATCTGATGCTCCCAAAACGATAGTGACCGATCTTTTTATTGCATTTAAAACCTGTAAAACCCTACCCGTAAAAAGGCAATTAAAAGCAATGGTTCAATTGTATGCTTCAGAAAGTTTACAAAAGAATATCAGAATGCGAATGGATTTGAACAAAGAATTGCCAGAGCATATCGTTTTAAAAAATATCAATCGATATGCGGAAGGAACAGAATTAGATGTAGAAAAAATGAAACGGTTTTTTATAAAAGAATAGAAATTTTATAGAACAACTAACACTAAATCAACAAAACAAAAAAGCCAGACCACCTAAGTAATCTGACTTTTTATATTTCTAAAAATCAAAAGTAAAAAAGACTCACTCTTCTCTCCTCATCTCATATCTTAATTCTGATTAAATACTAATTTTTGCATATTTCGCATTCGCCTCAATAAAGGCTCGACGAGGAGGGACTTCATCACCCATCAACATCGTGAAAACCCGGTCTACTTCTACAACATCCTCAATCGTTACACGTCTAAGAATACGCGCATCTGGATCCATTGTGGTTTCCCAAAGTTGACCTGCATTCATCTCTCCAAGACCTTTATAACGTTGAATCTTTACAGAACCATCGTTCTCACTATTTGAATAAGCTGCAACAGCTTCTTGACGTTCTTCTTCATTCCAGCAGTATCTGAACTGCTTTCCTTTTTTCACCTGATATAAAGGCGGTGCAGCGATATAGATATAACCATTTTCAATAAGTGGCTTCATATATCTAAAGAAGAAAGTAAGAATTAAAGTAACAATGTGGCTACCATCGACATCGGCATCACACATGATGACTACCTTGTGGTAACGTAATTTTTCAATATTCAAAAAGCGTTCGCCGTCTTTATCTTCGATGCTTACACCTAATGCTGTAAACATATTTTTGATCTCTTCATTTTCGTAAATCTTGTGTTCCATTGCTTTCTCCACATTAAGAATTTTACCTCTCAATGGAAGGATAGCTTGAAAGCGACGATCTCTACCTTGCTTCGCTGTTCCACCTGCCGAATCTCCCTCAACCAAAAAGATCTCAGACTCATCCGGGTTTTTAGAACTACAATCTGAAAGCTTACCTGGCAATCCACTTCCCGTTAGTACATTTTTACGTTGTACCATTTCACGAGCTTTACGAGCAGCGTGACGAGCAGTAGCAGCAAGAATTACTTTATCGATAATTCGCTTGGCGATACTTGGATTCTCTTCAAGGAAGTGTTTTAAAACATCTCCAACACAACGAGAAACAATACCCGTAACTTCCGAGTTACCAAGTTCTCCTTTTGTTTGCCCTTTAAACTGAGGTTCTGGAACCTTTACAGAGATAACTGCTGTCAGACCTTCTCTGAAGTCATCTCCAGCAACTGTAAATTTCAGTTTTTTAAACAAGCCATTATCATCACCGTATTGTTTAAACAAACGATTAATCGCTCGTCTAAAACCACTTACGTGTGTTCCTCCTTCTCGAGTATTGATATTGTTAACGAAAGAGTGAAGATTTTCAGAGAATGAAGTATTGTAATGCATCGCTACTTCTACTTCTACATTATCTTCTTTACCAATAACATGAATTGGTTCATCAATCAATTTTGTTTTACCCTCATCGAGGTAAATTACAAATTCAGCAAGACCACCTTCAGAAAGAAACTCTTCTGTTTTGAAAGAACCATCTTCTTCTATTTTTCGCTCATCAGTCAGTAATAAACGAAGCCCACTATTCAGGTATGAAAGTTCTCGCATTCTAGTTGCTAAGGTTTCATACTTATATTCAAGGGACTCGAAAATTCCAGCATCTGGTTGGAAAGTAATCGTCGTTCCATTCTTGGTTGTTTCACCAACCTGAGTTACCTCAGTTTGAGGAATACCTTCCGAATATTCTTGCGTAAAGATCTTTCCATCTCGATGTACTTCTGCTTTTAAGAAAGAAGAGAGTGCATTCACACAAGAGACTCCCACACCGTGAAGACCACCAGATACTTTGTAGGTATCTTTATCAAATTTACCACCGGCATGTAGGACAGTCATAACGACTTCCAGTGCAGACTTCTGAAGCTTCTCGTGCATACCAGTAGGTATACCCCGACCATCATCAGTAACGGAGATAGAATTATCTTTGTGAATGATCGTTTGGATCAAGGTTGCATGTCCTGCAAGGTGCTCATCGATAGAGTTATCGACGACCTCCCATACTAGGTGATGTAATCCTTTTGTATCGGTACTACCGATATACATTCCGGGACGTTTTCGGACTGCTTCGAGACCTTCTAAAGCCTGAATATTATTAGCACCGTAGTCCCCTTTTGGTTGTTTATTTTCCATATTTTCTTTAGCCGTTTCTATCTCGCAAATATACGAAAATTTGATGGATTTTTATAGTCAAAATCGACTATAGTATTAGCAAAAAGTTAAAAGTTTTCCACATTTTTTTAGGCGGAATTCACATTCTGCTTTATTAATACGTAAATAGAACGAAAATGATACTTATTTTATTGATATTCAGGGTGTTTTATAAAATAAAATTTATGTTATTTTGTCTATTTTTTTTACTTATTTTTACTCTTGGAAGGTTTTATTTGGGAATGAATTTTATCATCTGATTAATGAAAGCTTTTATCTGGTCTAAAGAATGGGTTTTTCGAGTTTTTTTGCTGATGTTCTTGTGGATATCTCAAGGCTCTTTTGCTGTTGTGAGCGGTCAGGGATTTGTATTCCAGCATTTCACAGAAAAAGAAGGACTTCCATCGACTTATTTATACGGCATTTTACAAGATAAGCAGGGCTTCATTTGGATGACTGGCGAGTCAGGAGTGGTTTGGTATGATGGCAAAAAATATAGTGTTCCAGATATTGAAGGGGAATTGCAAGACGAAATTATTAACTTTTTTTCTGGGAGCACTAACCGGGTCTGGATGCAGGATTTATCCGGGAGGATTTTGGCTTATGAAGATGGAAAGGTTTTTAATTTTCCAGAGATAGGTCTAAGTGAAGTATATAAGTATACAGAGGTGTATAATCATCCTAATGGAGAGTTTTGGATTTCGAATAAGGAAGACGTTTTTATATATAAACCAGGAAAAGATTCACTTTCCTCTCTACATGTTGATAATTCAAAAAATAAGCTGGTAAGTGTAAAAGCTTTCGGCGAAACTGGAGACGGACGGACAATTTTGCTTAATAGGTACGGCTATCATCTTTTTGATAACAACGAAAATAGCTTTACTACTTATAAATCAGGTGAAATCGTCAATGATTTCAGTTTCGGATTTCGGAAAGAAGGAAGACCTTATATAGTGAAAGACAATGAGGTTTTTTATTTTAATTTAGAAACTGGCCTTTTTGAAAAGCGATTAGAACAGTTCAATGATTTTTTCAAATCTGGTCTATTAGATGCCTTTGAAGACAGTGATGGAGATGTCTGGTTTTCTACGAGAGATGGCTTACTTTATTTAGATATAAAACCAAATGGTGAGTTAGAGATGTCGAGATTTCTCGAGGGGAATCTTATGGGAGGAATAATGGAAGATAAGGAGAGAAATCTATGGTTTGTTACAGGACAGAATGGGGTATTTATGCTTGCTTCAAAAAAGATTAATATTTTTAATAAAATAGATGAAGGTAAGCCCCTTCGATTTGTCAAGGAAAATCTAGATGGAAACATCGTTTTAGGTTTTGACAATAATCAGTTTAAAGTATTAAATAAATCTTTCGAGATAGTTCATGAACAAAAAATAAATGAACAAACTAACAGACTCTATGATTTGGCTGTTGATAAAAATGGCGATCATTATTTTATCACTTCAGGGGGATATGTGCAGTATGATAAAGATTTTAAATTAAAAAATAAATTTTCTATAGGGTCTCCTAAAAGCGGAAGTTTTGGAAAGGATGGAAAATTATGGTTAGCAGCCGGAGAGTATTTTGGTTTGATGAAAGAGAGTGGAGTCATTGAAAAGATTTTTGAAAAAAGATGTTATAGTGTGTTTCCTGATGAGGAAAAAGTCTGGATAGGAAGTATCGATGGTCTTTTTTTCTATGAAGAAAATGAAGTCATTAACCAAGGGGGAGATAAGCTCAATTTTGATATTAGAGATATTGAGCGATTAGAAAATGGCAATCTTTTATTAGCTACTCAAAAGAGCGGAGTCTTCTGTTATCAACCTTCAAGTGATTCCATAATTCATCATTTTTCTACTAAAACAGGCCTGTCTAGTAACAACTGTACAAAAGTAATTTTTGATGATCAGTTTTTATGGATCGCCACTAAAAAAGGAATTAATCGAGTCAGGCAATCGGATTATTCGGTTTCTATAATTGGTGTTGATCAAGGCTTGCCTTCTAATGAGATTAACGACCTTTACCAGTCGGATGGGAAAATATATGTAGCGACAAATCGAGGACTTGCTGTTTTTAATGAAGATATTGACTTAAATAGAATGCCTCCAAGTTTGCAATTGTTGAATATTAAAATTGATGAACGAGATACGACCTTTCATGAAAAATATGTTTTGGACTATGCTAATAATAATATTAAAATTGAATTTGCAGCAATCACTTTTAAAGATGCGGATCGTTCAATTTTCCAGTACAAGATGGAAGGAATTGATGAAACTTGGGTAGAGAGTTCAGTAGATATTGCTCAGTATCCTTCTCTGCCTTCGGGAGATTATACTTTCCGGGTGAAAACAAAAACCACGAATTCTGATTGGTCTGATGAACAAATTGTAAAGTTTTTTATCAAAACTCCTTTTTGGAATACTTGGTGGTTTTACACCATGATTGGACTATTTATAAGTGGGATTAGTTATCTGATTTTTCGAGAACGTGAGAAAAGAAAAAACGTAATAAAGGATATGAAAGTTTCTCAGTTAACGGCCTTGAGAGCTCAGATGAATCCGCATTTTGTTTTTAATGCAATGAATTCTATTCAAGAATTTATTGTAGATAAAGATACACGTTCTGCTAATCGATATTTGTCTCAGTTTGCTCGGTTGATGCGTAATATTTTAAACGTTTCGGATAAAAATAGAATTTCATTGAGCAAGGAAATTGAGTCTTTAAATTTGTATCTGAGTTTGGAATCTTTACGCTTCGGAGATTCTTTTGAATACATACTTGAAGTAGGAGAAGAGATTGACAAAGACATGATCTATCTGCCAGCAATGTTGATCCAGCCTTTTGTTGAAAATGCAGTTAAACATGGTTTGATGCATCGAAAAGGAGACAAAAAATTATATCTTAGATTCTTTATTGAAGATGAAAAACTGATTTGTGAAGTGGAAGATAATGGTGTTGGGCGCAAAAAATCTTCAGAGATTCGAAGACTCAATCCTAAGATTTACCCTTCAAAAGCAACAGGAATTACTTACGAAAGAATTAAACTTTTTAACTCGATATACAAGGATGCATTGAATGCGGAAGTGATTGATTTAAAAAATAAAAGCAATGAATTCGAAGGGACAAAAGTACGATTGAGTATAAGCACAAATTTTAAAGGATAAACAAGTAATGACAGAAGCTAATGAAAAATTAAGAGTTGTTCTGATCGATGATGAAGAAAAAGGAAGAACAATTTTAAAAAAAATAATTGAAGAATATATTGAAAATGTGGAGGTCGTTGCTACAGCTTCTGATGTGCTAGACGGCGTGAAAATTATTCACAAATATGAACCAGACGTAGTTTTTTTGGATATCGAAATGCCAGGTTATTCCGGGTTTAAATTGGTGGAGTATTTTGATGAAATGTATATTAAGGATGGTGAAAAAAGTGAACAAAATTTCGAAATTGTTTTTACTACTGCCTACGAAAAATATGCCGTGAAAGCTTACAAAGCTTCAGCTATTGGTTATCTCTTAAAGCCAATTGATATTGATGAATTAATTGAAATATTTAAAAAAATAAAAAAGCAAAGAGAGATAAAGTATAAAAACTCTATTGATCCAAAATATTTTTCTGAGAATCCACAGCGGATCGTTTTTCCTACCCAAAGTGGGCTGATATATCTAAATGCTGATGAGATTTGTAGCTTAGAGTCTTCGAGTCGTTATACCAATGTATTCCTATTGAATGGAGAGGAATTACTCTCTACTTTGAGCCTGAAAGACTGTTTTGATAAACTCGCTAATTCTACTTTTATCCGAATCCATAGATCCTTTATTATCAATCTATCTTACATCCAAAATTACTCCAGAGGAAGAGATAGTTTCGTTATTATGGACAATGAAAAGAAAGTAGATGTCGGTCTTTTTTATAAAGATGATCTCAATAATGCCATCTCCGCTTTTTTAAAATAAACTCCGAAAAGGCTCCTAGGAAGCCAAAATTCACCCTTTTTGCTCATGGTATAGCTTTGGTGCAGTTGTTGTATTATAAAAATATAATATACAATGTAATCCCTTGTTATGAGCAAAATTATTCCCGTTTATAAAGGAGACGGCTTTTTCAAAAGAAACGCTGAATTCTTTACAGATTCTTTGAATTTCACTATGCGAAATTTGGAAGAAGTAGGAGATTTCTATTATTCCAATATGATGATGCGTGATTATTACATCACTTCAAATCCGGAGGTTGTAAAACATGTCTTAGTTGATAATCAAAAAAACTACATCAAAAGTCCAGCATATCAAACTTTAAAACTCATTATCGGAAATGGATTGCTAACCAACGAAGGAGACTTTTGGCGTAAGCAGCGGCGACTTGCTCAGCCTGCATTTTACAAAGGACAATTAGAAGCTTTGTTCTATGTAATGCAAAATATTACTTTGGATTTTTGTGGAAATTTATCTCAAAAATGTAAGCAAGATGAACATTTGGATGTAGCAGAAGAGATGACAAAATTGACTGCTGATATTGTATTGAAAACGTTGTTTACATCAGAAAATGATAGCAATCAAAAAGAGATGTACGATGCAGTAGGAGCGGCGCAGGAATTTGTCGTTTTTTGTATGCAAAATCCTCACTTGGTTCCTTTTACTTATCTCAACGGAAAGCGTAAAAATTTTTATAAAAATAAAGCCAAATTGGATCAGGCAATTTTTAATATAATAGAATCTCGGAGAGTAAATAAAACGGATGCTCCCGATCTTTTAAATATGTTGATGGGCGTACAAGATGCAGATACAGGAGAGGTGATGAGCAATCAACAATTGCGTGATGAGATGATGACGATGTATGCTGCTGGTCATGAAACTTCGGCTAATTCTTTAAGCTGGACTTTGTATTTATTATCACAGCATCCAGAGATTGTTGAGCGACTTCGAGCGGAAGCTCAGTTTGTTATTGGTAATGAAGTTTGTCCTTCTTTTGCAGATCTCAGACGTTTGCAATATACAAAACAAGTGATTGAAGAAAGTATGAGATTGTTTCCACCAGCTTGGTCGCTGGGTCGGGAAAATTTGCAGGATGATAAAATTTTGGGTTACGATATTCCTAAAGGATCGATTATATTCATTAGCAATTATACCTTACATAGAGATCCTCGATTTTGGAAAGATCCAGAAGTTTTTAACCCAGATCGATTCGATCCTGAATTAGTAAAAGCTCGCCCAAAAACACATTACCTTCCTTTCGGCGCAGGTCCAAGAATGTGTATCGGCAATCACTTTGCTATGATGGAAATGCAGCTTATTTTGTCTACTTTAATCAACCATTTTGATTTCGAATTAACCAATGATGAAGAGGTAATTCCTCAAGCTTTAGTTACGCTAAAACCGAAATTTGGAATTAAAATGAAGGTTAGAGAATTGGTACCGGTTTAAGAATTAACAAGTAAAAATGGCTTCCTCTGTGATGGGCTTTCGGCCATGGATCGTTACGTTTGTATAACAATCATCCTATCATCAAATAAAAAAACTTCTTGCGAATTTTCTATTCTTAATTCTAAATAGACGTTTATCTTTACAGAAAAAAACCTAATGGAAATTGTTATAGATGGTACAGGTAATCTGAAAAAAGCGGTAACTCAACTAATCAAATACGCCGGAGATTGCAAGAAATGGACCTTCATCGGTGAAATAGGAGCAGGCAAAACAACATTCATACAGTCTATTTGTAAAGAATTAGGAGTAAAAGAAAAGGTCACCAGCCCAACATTTTCCCTCATTAATGAGTATACTTATGAAAAAAATGGGGTAACTGGATTAATCTACCATATAGATTTGTATCGCCTGAATGACCTTGATGAGGCCATTAACATAGGAATTGAAGATTATCTATACGATGAAAACTACTGTTTCATAGAATGGCCACAGTTAATTTCTCCTATTTTACCTGAAAAGGTTGTTGAAATAAACCTTCAAATTATCGAAAATTCAAAAAGAAAAATGATATTTTTGTAAGGTTCCAACAGAGAACAAAATTATTATAGATGATCAGAAAGAAAAGAGATCAAAATAAGTACTTTTACTTTGTACACTCTTCATTCTTAACTTCTTACTACTTCATCTCTAAAATTATCTAGTCTACTGAGCGTATGAGTGAAAAGCAGAAGCGTATTCCGATTCCTAAAATTTTTACTGAAGGCCGATTTCAAACCCAAACTGAAATGCTGCAGCTGCAGCGTAAGCCTAACAAACTTTTTATTGGAATTCCTAAAGAAATAACCATGCAGGAGAATCGAGTAGCCTTGGTTCCTGCTTCCGTAGCTTCTTTAATTGGGCATGGTCATAGAGTCGTTGTAGAAAAAGATGCTGGTAAAAATGCGAATTACGCGGATCATGATTATTCAGAAGTCGGTGCAGATATAGGATACAGTCCTGAGCAAGTTTACAAAGCAGATATTATTCTCAAAGTAGCTCCACCGACGCTCGAAGAATTAGAATATCTTAGACCGAATCAGATTTTAATTTCTCCTCTACAGATACCAATCATTACATCAGAATATGTAACTCGATTAAAACAAAAAAGAGTCATCGCTCTAGCGATGGAATATATCAGAGATGATATTGGTAGTTTTCCATTGGTTCGGATTATGAGTGAAATGGCAGGCCTTAGTGCAATGCTTACCGCTGCGGAATTGTTGACCAATACCAGTGGAGGTAAAGGTGTTTTACTTGGAGGAATTTCCGGTGTGCCACCTGCAAAGGTTGTCATCTTAGGTGCAGGAGTGGTGGCAGAATTTGCTACTCGTACCGCAATTGGACTCGGAGCAGAAATCCGGATTTTCGATAATGATATTTATAAATTGATGCGATTGCAGCATTTGGTTGGAAGACCTTTGAATACTTCTTCCTTGAATCCGATGCAATTAGAAAAAGAATTAACCTCAACAGATATTGCGATTGGAGCAATCCATTCTAAGACGGGACGAACTCCGATTCTTGTAAGCGAAGATATCGTCATGAAGATGAAACCAGGTTCGGTGATCGTTGATGTGAGTATTGACCAAGGAGGATGCTTTGCAACTTCTGAAGTTACTTCTCATGACAAACCGACCTTCCTAAAGCATGAAGTCATTCACTATTGTGTTCCAAATATTGCATCTCGAATCGCTCGTACGGCTTCGATTGCAGTAAGTAATATTCTAACGCCAATCTTGTTAAAAGCAGGTTCGACGGGAAGTATCGAAAGATTGATTAGTGTCAATCAAGGATTGCGCCATGGCGTTTATACCTATAAAGGTTGTCTCACCAACGAATACCTAAGTCAACGTTTCAAAATAAAATATACCGATCTGGAATTACTCATCGCTTCTAGCTTTTAGTTTCTGATCAAGAGCTTCTAGTATTTAAAAGAGTTAAGGTCTTAATTGGCTTTAACTCTTTTTAAATATGGCTAAATCGTTCTGTAAGTTGCTATATATTTTTCAGAAAGAAATCTGATTTCCCTTAGCTAAAATCATCATGATTTAACACGGCTTAAGCACTGCAAAATCATAATGGTTTGTTCTTAGGTTCAGCAAATAATAAGTCCTAAGCTTGTTTCCTTTACATTTAGGAGGTGTATTCACTCATTTATGAATTCACTCATTCGCTCATTTCTAAATTGGTTTTCAAAAGTGTACAGTATTTTACTCTCCCCAACGCTTCTTGTTCCTTTGGTAACTTCACCCGTAGTACTTATATTAGCAGAAAGTATAATAACTTCTTTGTTCAAAAAGCAGTCCGTATGTCAAAAAACAAGCATAAGCCAGAAATGATCAAGAGCTTTCGCCAATTGATCAAGATCGAAGATGAGCAATTAATAGAAAGAAGGAAGCGCCTGTCTAGCGAACCACAAGATAAAGACGAATTGGAAAAAACTAAGTTCGGAATTGCACTTTCCGGAGGAGGAATTCGTTCAGCGACGATCAATCTTGGGATTTTAAAGACATTGAATAAGTTTGGAATATTGAAGAAGGCAGACTACTTGTCTACAGTTTCTGGTGGTGGATATACTGGTGCATATGTTCAAGCAACTTTAAAAAATGAAGGAAGTTTTGAAAAGCTATTCGAAGATAAACATGTCGAATATATGCGGTCAAGAGGGGAGTATTTGATGCCGGGGATGGGGATGTTAAAAAAGTGGAATATTTTAATTCTTTCCGTTGGTTTTTCTGTGAGTTTAGTGATGAGTTGGATGAGTCCGATTATTATTGTTGCTTTATTATATATTGGATATACCATCATTGGCAAATTGAGTAACATGGAAAGTTGGCTGACTGGCTTTCGAGTAATAATAGACAATGGAGATGTGCTTACTTTTAGTTTGTACATTTTAGGGAGCATCTTTTTTCTACACTTCATTGCCAATGTTGCCTTAAAATATAGCGTAGGAGTTTCCAGGAGATTTAATCAAATTGAATCGGTTGTAGTTGGATTGGGTTTAATATGGTTACTTATTTTTATGTTGACAGGTTTGACCGTAGATGAGTCATTAGGAAAGTACGATTATGCACATTATGGATTTGCGGCAGTTGTATTAATTGTTGCTGGTTTTTTTACAAATCCAAACGCCCTGAGTTTTCATCGATTTTATAGAAATCAATTGGCGGATGCTTACCTCCACTTCACCGGAGATTTAAAAAATGTCCGATTAAAAAATCTTTTTAATCCGCAGAGTGATAAAGTACATGATTACTTGGCTCCTTATCCATTGATTAATACTTGCCTCAATTTACAAGCTACTCAAGATGAAAGATTTTCTGGATCCAAAGCCAGTGATTATTTTTTATTATCACCGATGTATTGTGGAGCAAAGCTAACCGGATATGTGCAAACTTCAACAGCCCCTGATTATCGATTGATGACATTACCCGCTGCAACAACCATTTCGGCAGCAGCAGTAAATCCTGGAATGGGCATGTATTCAAATAAGCTTTTGAGTATTATTATGACATTGGTCAATGCACGATTGGGGTTTTGGGTGGCTAATCCGCTTAAGAAAATGACCTCTGGTTTAGTATGGTGGCCAACCTACTTTTTTTATGAATTGTTTTCTCTGATCGGAACGGATAATCGAAAACTAAATATCTCTGATGGTGGTCATATTGAAAATCTTGGTGTCTATGAATTACTCCGTCGAAAGTGTCGATTGATTATTTCTGTAGATGCAGGAGCAGATCCAAATTTTAGTTTTGCGGATTTAGAAAATCTCACGATTCGTGCTCGAAACGAACTAGGAGTTGATATTCATTTCAGAGATGGAGATATTCCTGAAGAAGTGATTCGACCAAAACCTTCTCATGGTTATTCGGATAAACGTTTTGCGATCGCAGATATTTATCAGCTTTGGGAAGAGATTAAACCTGAGGATGAAAATGGAGAAATTATCCGCGACCATAAAGGAGATAAAATTGAGGTATTGGTCAATTATAATAGAGTGAGAACTTTATTGGACAGACTAGATGAAGATGACTTGAGAGAAATGGAAGAGGTGATTGCAATGTTGAATGTAAAAGAGAATATCGGAGATATCATCGACACTTTAGGAATGAAAGATAAAGGTAAGATTCAAGAAATAGTAAATGAATTGACTCAGAAAAATAGCTTGCAAAAAGTATTTTCTGTTTTATTAGAAATGCTAAGAGATGCTAATATTCTTTTGGAAAAACAATTAGGAAGTAAATTAAAGGATGATGCAAAAACGCAAATGGCATTAAGCAAAATTGCGAATACCATAGAAAATCGTGTTTTGAATCTTTTGAAAGTAGGAACCTTTGTTTATATAAAATCTTCCGTCACCGCTCCAGAAGGGAAACCGCAATTAGGAGAGCGTAGTAGTCTCGCTTATGGGACGTACAAATATAAAATCTATCATCCTTCTTTTCCGCATGAGCCTACATCAGATCAGTTTTTTGATAAAATCCAATGGGAAGCTTATTTCCAATTAGGACAGTTTATCGGTTCTGAAGTTTTGGGTGATGAAAACCTGACCACTTTTAGTTCTAAAGCAAAAGAGCAATTTGATATTTACCAGTTGCTCGATCATTTTGATAATGAAGTTCCACTGTTCGAACTTCGAGACAAAGAAACGGTTCCAGAACAAACGATAGAAAAATTAGTTAAGCTTCAACCACTACCTTCTGCTAGCATTAAAAAGAAAGAAACGGAAGAGAAACTAGATCCTGCGGAGGCAGCTATGGAAGCAGGAATGCAAGAAGATATGACAGCAAAATCTGGAGCTAAAATATCAGAAGAAGAACCAGAAGATGATAAAGTCGTGCTCGGAGAAGAGGTGCAATATAAGATGTAATATATTAGACTTTATACCAAATAATTTCGCAAGAAGCTGGATGGTCTTTTACCGCCTCAATTAGCAATAAGATTTTAATCTCCATTCATAACTCAATCATTTTGAGATAAAATCTATTTTTGTATAAAACATTTTCCAACCTCGCAGGTTTTCAAAACCTGCGAGGTTTTTTTAGGCCTAATTTTGATTTTACTTGAATTTTCTATTCTTTTTATAATCTGAAAACAAAACTAAATAACTCCATTTAGGTTCCTTTTTTAGATTCAACCAACTTCTAAAAAACTTTTCAAAAAGAAATTAAAATAAATTATTTCAATTTAAATTGCTGGTATCCAGTAGTTTAACTACTTGGTTATATGGCGGTACCTTGCATAGTTGTGGTACTATGTATTGCATAGTACTGTAAGTTTTTATATCTTTGAGTTATGAAGTTAGAAAATGCAAAGGCACAGATGAGAAAAGGGGTTTTGGAACTGTGTATCCTTTCGATTATATCAGAAGGAGAAGCATACCCTTCTGATATTCTGGCAAAATTGAAAGATGCAGAACTGATCATCAAGGAAGGTACATTGTATCCTTTGCTTACACGCTTAAAGAATGCTGGACTATTGCACTATACCTGGAAGGAATCAACTTCCGGTCCTCCAAGAAAATATTTTCACATAACAGAAGAAGGAAAAGAAATTTTGAAAGGCCTTATGGGAACTTGGAATCAATTAGTTCATGCAGTCTCTGAATCCACTAAAAACTATCAACAACAATGAATAAAGTATTCAACATCAACTTGGGAGGTTATCCGTTCACCATTGACGAAGACGCTTACGCACATTTGAGTAATTACTTGACTTCCATTCACAATCACTTCCGTGACTCTGAAGGGTACGAAGAAATTACAGCAGATATTGAGGCAAGGATGGCGGAGCTATTTCAGGATCAGTTAAGTGGTCGGCCAATAGTTACGAGCAAGGACATTCAAAATGCGATTGCGATTATGGGGACACCCGAAGACTTTGGTGCTGAGCCATTGGATGAGGAACCGATCTTTGAAGAAAAGACTAAGCGTAAATATAAAACGGGAAAGCGTCTTTTTAGAAATCCAGATGATGAAGTTGTTGGTGGAGTATGTTCTGGTTTAGCAGCATACTTTGGAATTGAAGATCCGGTATGGCTTCGAATCGCTTGGATCGTTTTTACGATTTCCGGAGGTTTAGGAATCCCGGCCTATATCATTATGTGGGTCATTGTACCGAAAGCAGAAACAGCAGGCGATAGATTATCGATGCGTGGTCAAAAAATTAATGTTTCCAATATAGGAAAGATAGTCGAAGAGGAGATGGATTCTTTTTCAGAAAAAATGGAAAGCTTTGGTAGCGATTTCCAATCAAAAAAAAAAGAGCTGGAGCGACTGGATCTAAGAAGTCATTCGGAATTGGAGCTACCATTAAGAAAGGGATATCACTGTTAGGGTTTGCAATTTCAAAAGTACTATCCGTATTTACGAAAGTTGGAAGACCTATAATTTTTATAGTAGGATTTGCGCTGATTATTGGATTATCTATTATGTGGATTATGTCAATAATCAGTTTTTTTATTGCACTCCCTTATGCGAACTACTTCTTTGCCGGATCAAAAGTACTTTCCTTCCTTGGCGCGGTAAATGTCTTGACGATTATAGGTGTACCATTATTATCACTGATCATGTTTATTTCAAAACATGTTTTCAAAACTCGAACCAGCCCAAATTTCAAAGCTGGAATATGGGCCTTCTTTACTATAAATGTTATCAGCTTCTTTGCGGTCGGAAGTTATCAAGGATCACAATTTAGTAGCCATGCAGAGCGTCTAGAGGAAATAGATTTAAGTGCAATCACATCAGATACTATTTTTCTAAATGTAGATTCAGATCCATATCGGAGTGCAGCGTTTAGATTCGGACATTTAAAAATATCAGACAAGAAGTTAATCTCAAGACATGTACATTTTAATGTAGAAAAAGCTGAAGGGGAGCAGTTTGAATTAGTTCAAGAAATTTATGCAAGAGGTAAGACGGAACAAGAAGCTTTGAGGCTGGCAGGAAGTATTGCTTATACTTTAAAGATTGAAGATAATGTAATTACTATGCCTCGAATTATTGAGTTTCCAAAAGGTGAAAAATGGCGGAATCAACAAGTCGAGTTGACACTGAAAGTGCCTGATGGAAAATATATTCATCTTCAAGAAAGGATAAGAAATATAGCTAATCATTTTGAAATCAATCGGGATCAAGACTATCCACGCTTTGAAGATAACCAAACTTGGTTGATGGAATCCAAAGGATTAATTAATCCGAATTTCATCAGAAAGTCTCAGCGTAGCGACGAATTTCAATTTAAAGATTTTGAAAACTTACAAATCGATGGCGATCTTAATGTGACGGTAGAAAAAGGAACCGCCTTTAAAATAGCCATGTCAGGGAGACCTCATTATTTGGATAAAGTTGAAATAGTGCAATTGCAAAAAACATTGAATATCAATTTTAATAATGATTATCATTCTTCTCCGGTAAGGATAACGATCACTTTACCAGAATTAAAATCTATCGATACTAAAAACACTGGAGATGTAAAAATCCAAGGGTTTACTCAGAAAGCAATGAAGGTCAAACATGATGGAAAATCTGTTCTGAATGTATTGGCAAATATAGATTCATTAAGTGTCAGGCAAGCAGGAAGAGGGAAAGTAATCCTTAGGGGAGAAGGTCAATATTTAGAATCTGTATTAGGGAAAAGTTCAAAATTAGAAGCCGATAGATATCAGGTGAAAAATGCAGATATCAAAGCTGGCATTTCAAGTAGAGCTTCTATTGCTGTTTCTGATTCGCTATGGACTTTTAAAGATGCTGGAGCTCGAATAAGTAATGACGGTTCTCCTAAAATTTTTGAAAAAAATGTAACCGATCACGAATAGAAAAATATAAAAAATTAAAAGATAATACTTTATTTGATTAGTTGATTTTAGAAGACCTCAGTCGCTCGGCTGGGGCCTTACTTTTTTAGCCAAGTAGTCAAGTTACGAAGTGGTCAAGTTGCCAAGGATGAATATCCTTTAGTATCCTCTTATTTTCGACCTAATCCCCAAAAGTAAAACTCATTCTAACTTAATGACTCTTTGTGTACTCTGTATCCAAACAAAATAAAATCCCAAAAACTTCTACCCATACAATTAATCACCTTATCTTTATCGTTTTATATAAGTTGGAAAAATAAATTTTCAGTTTTTCATTCTTTAAAATAAGAAGAATGACTGAAAGGAGTGTAATCTTTTTTAACATGGAAGACTTAAATGAAAATTTTATTTTTTCAACAGCACTTATAATAGCTTATGAAAATTGCCAGATTACACGTTCTATTTGCGACGCTGATTTTTTCAATATTACTCCTTCCTTCCTGTAAGACCGGAAAGCGAGCCGGTCAATCTATTGTATTAAAAAAACGATCCTCTAAGTTTTTATTAAAAAAACTAGCTTCAAATAAGATCGAAGCAGACTATCTCAGTGCCAAAGCAAAAATCAATTATAAGGACGATAATGAGTCTATAAAGTTTACAGCTAATTTTCGATACATAAAAGACAGCATCATCTGGCTCAATGTCAAAAAAACTACCGTCGAAGCAATCAGACTCAAAATAACACCCGATAGTTTTTTTCTAATCGACCGAATCAATAAAGAGTATTTTATCAGCAGTATTGAAAAAATAGAAGATCGATTTAATCTTCCACAACGAACAGCAGCTGACTTATCTACCTTTGATTTACTCCAGGAAATGCTGCTAGGAAATCCCGTATTCTTCGCAGGGACACCGCTTAAATCTTCGATTGACGAAGGCGAATATTCTTTGACTGGAGAATCCGAACATTTTAAAAGTGAATACCGTTTAGAAGGAATCAATTATCTCTTGACAGCGATGAATTTCATACCTGATGATGAACGACAAATGCTTCAAGTGGCAATGGATCGATCAGATGGAGAAGATGATTATCCGAAATTTTCGTATTTTCGAACCTATAATATGACAACTCCCGAAAGAGGAGACGTAGAAATCAAGATAAAATTTTCTAAACTTGAACTTAACGTACCAAAGAACATTCGATTTGAAATTCCAAAAAAATATAAACGTATCGATTAAGAGCATGTTGGGTATTTGGGCTTCGAATCGAAAACTGACAATTTTTTGCTTAGACAAAGTTCAAAAACCGGAGTTATGCCATAGTATAATGAGGATTTTTGAACTGATGTATAATCGAAAAATTGGCGTTTGGAGACCGAATGCTAAATTCCTAATATACTCTAAACTACTGCTGTCTTGCCTCTTTCTTATCCTTTTTTCTTTTTCCACTGCCTTTGGACAATCCCGAAAAAATCTGGAAAACAAACGCAAAAAATTATTGAAGGAAATCAAGTCAACTTCTAATCTATTACACCGGACATCAAAAGATCGAGTGGCAACATTAGATCGCTTCTTGGCACTTCAACGACAAGTCGATGCTAGAGAAGAACTTATCGAAACGCTTAATGCTGAATTAGAATATGCGGAAACTAGTCTCGAAAGAACCAGTAACGTAGTGTTCTCTCTGGAAGAAGACATGGCAAGGTTAGAAAAAGAATATGGTATTCTTGCTCGAAATGCACTCAAGCAAAAAATGAATAATAGTAATTTGCTCTTCTTGTTTTCAGCAGGCGATTTTAATCAGGCTTTTCAAAGGTGGCAATACCTCAAACAGTTTAATGCTTATCGAAAGAGACAAGCTATCTCAGTTGTTGAAACGCAAAAGAGCCTTAAAGAAAAAATGACCTTATTAGATGAGCGTAAACAAGAGAAAGAAATACTACTCTCGGATACCGAAGAACAAAAAACTTTACTTGCTGAGGAACTAAATAACAAGTCGGCAATGTTAGAATCATTGCAAAATGATGAGGACAGACTTAAAAAGGATTTAAATAAACAACGTAATGCGCACAATGCCTTAAACAATGCAATCGAACAGGTGATCCGAAAGGAAATCGCTGCTACTCGAAAACGAGAACGTTCAAGAGACCAAGCCTTGGCAAAAGCCAATAGTTCTAAACCTTCTTCTTCAACGAATCAAAATAATACAAGTAATCAAACTAGAAATACGAGGCCTACCAGAACTCCGGAATCCAGTGTTTCTTCCTCCGGGTTTGTTTCAAACAGAGGAAGTTTACCTTGGCCGGTAATTGATGGTGTGATTATCAAGCGATTTGGAAAACAACCACATCCAACACTAAAGAAAATACAAATCACCAATAATGGGATTGATATTCAAACAAATGCTAATGCACAGGTGAGAGCCGTTTTTGAAGGCGTCATTGTTGGCATACAATTTATCCCAGGTTACGATAATATGCTAATTATAAAACATGGTGATTATTATACCGTATATTCAAACCTTAAAGAAGTTTTTGTAAGTAAAGATGATCGAGTAGTTACTAGACAAGCCATCGGTGTTGCCAGTCAAAAGGGAAATATTTCTCAGGTGCATTTTGAAGTATGGCGAGATAAAGAACGATTGAATCCAGCGAAGTGGATTGCGAGGAAATAAACAAGTGGTGAAGAAGCCAAGGATCAATGACTCTCGATTCTTGAATCCCTGACAATTTTACCGTTTTACAAATCATTAAAATAATTCCTATGGCATTGAAAAACAGTAGACATAAGACAAAGAATAAAAATAAAGAAAGTAATAACGATTGGAAATTAGGAGAGAAAGAGCGAGTAGGTTTAAAGAAAAAAACGGAGTATGCAGTTTTGGTCGGAGTGATTCAGCAGAATCAGTCAGAAGAATTGGTGCAAGAGTATCTGGATGAATTAGAATTTTTAGCAGAAACAGCAGGTGCAAAAACATCAAAGCGGTTTGTACAAAAGCTTTCTCAGCCTGATCGAAGAACTTTTGTTGGTTCGGGAAAATTGGATGAGATTCTAAGATATATTGAAAATCACGAAGAGGTTAGTCTGGTGATTTTTGATGATGATCTAACTGGGAAGCAGACCAATATAATTGAAGAGCACCTTAAAGTGAAAATCGTAGATCGCTCTAGTTTGATCCTAGATATTTTTGCTAGTCGGGCACAGACCGCTCAAGCGAAGACGCAAGTGGAATTAGCTCAGATGCAATACATGCTTCCAAGACTTCGAGGGCTTTGGACTCACTTGGAAAGACAAAGAGGGGGTATCGGAATGAGAGGACCAGGGGAGAAAGAGATTGAGACGGATAGACGGATCATTCGAGATAAGATTGCTTTCTTAAAAAAGAAATTAGAAAAAATCGATCAGCAGAATGTGACACGTCGGAAGACTAGAGGGAATATGATTCGGGTTTCTTTAGTTGGATATACGAATGTTGGGAAATCTACTTTGATGAACGTCATCAGTAAATCTGAAGTTTTTGCAGAAGATAAATTATTCGCTACACTCGATACGACGGTTAGAAAAGTCGTCTTTGGTTCCATGCCTTTTTTGCTTTCTGATACGGTAGGATTTATTAGAAAATTGCCGCATCATTTAGTGGAGAGTTTTAAATCCACATTGGATGAAGTTAGAGAAAGCGATTTGATGTTGCATGTCGTAGATATCGCTCATCCTCAATTTGATGATCACATTCAAACGGTCAATAAAACACTCACCGATCTTGGCGTGATTGAGAAGCCAACGATGATGATTTTTAATAAAATGGATATGTATCGCGATAAATATTTCGATGATTATGTAGATGAAGAAACTAGAACAACTTTGGAAGGAGAACTAAAAGAAAAGCTGAAAAATCGATACGAGCACGATAATGTCTTCATTTCAGCCTTGAAAAAAGAGAATATTAACGTTTTTCGTGAAAAACTTACCACATTAGTAAAAGATTTATACGAAATTCGTTATCCTTACCAAGTGAAACACTGGTCATAATAACTTTCTTTTGAAAATTATTATGCTTTAAGTAACAAGACAAAGCTATTAAAGATTTGGAGTAGGTAATTATGCCTACCATGAAAAAAGGACAAATACCGGTTAAAGAAAAATGAATTCTATTTTAAGCAAATATGCAAATCTTCTGGTAAACTATTGCCTCGAAATCCAGAAAGGAGACCGCCTTTATATAAAAAGCACCACTCTTGCCGAACCCCTAATTAGAGAAGTATATCGAGAAGCTTTGAAAGCTGGAGGAATGCCTGTCGTTGATTTAGAATTTAGAGAAAAGGGAAAAATCTTCATGGAAGAAGCTGAAGGAGATCAACTTAAATTTATTTCTCCTTTGTATCGGCAAGCCATGGAAGAATTCGAAGCCTATCTTTATATACGTGCACCGTTCAACCTAAGAGGAGAAGGCGATGCCGATCCAGAAAAAGTAAAAATCGCTAAAGCTGCTTCAGCGCCAATTTCTAAAAGATATTTTGAAAGAACAGCAACTCGGGAGATGAAGCGTAACCTTTGTCAATACCCAACAATCGCTGCTGCGCAAAATGCGGGCATGTCATTAGAGGATTATGAAAAATTCGTCTTCGGTGCATGTAACCTTTTTGAGGCGGATCCGGTTCAAAAATGGTTGGATGTTCGAAAATTTCAGCAACAGATTGTTGATGTACTCAATAATCGTGAAAATATCCGTTATAAAGGAGAAGGAATTGATATCAGTTTTTCAACAAAAGGACGGACTTGGATAAATTCTGATGGACAGACCAATATGCCTTCTGGAGAAGTTTATACTTCGCCAGTAGAAACTTCGGTTAATGGCGTTATAAATTTTAGCTATCCGGCAGTTTATATGGGGCATGAAGTCGAAGATGTCACTTTATGGGTCAAAGATGGTTATGTAGAAAAGTGGGAAGCGAAACGAGGGAAAGCATTTTTAGATCAAATATTCGAAATTGACGGGACACGTCGTTTTGGAGAGGCTGCAATTGGAACTAATTACAATATTAACCGTTTCACTAAGAATATTCTTTTTGATGAGAAAATAGGAGGCACCGTTCATATGGCAATTGGTCAATCTTATTTACAGGCAGGAGGGAAAAATCAGTCCTCGATACATTGGGATATGATCGGAAATATGATGAATGGAGGGGAAATTTATGCAGATGATGAGAAGATTTATGATAGCGGCAGATTTTTATTCGTAGAATGATTACCTTTACGTTAGCTATTGGAAACCATATAGTAATATAACACTACTTTTTTTAATTTTAACTTATTATCGTGAACAGAAACATAGCATTCCTAGAGCTGAAATACGGGAACATTTACGGAGGCTACCCTAATTTTTATGCAATCAAAGAAGTCTGTCTTTTAGTTTTTGAAACGGACACTAACCGAGTTTTTATTGAGACTTTTAATAATACGACCGATATCGACATGGTAAGTGTTTATTCAAAAGTAGATGAACTTGGAAATACCAAAGAACGTGTAAGAGAAGTGGTCAATATGAGAACAAATAGAGTTCGTCCTTATGATCCAGAATATCAACTTGGTGAAATGGATCTTGACCGAGAATTTGCGAAACTTCGAAACACCAAAAGATACTTGAAAGGCTTTTTTATGAAAGTCCTTAGAAAATATCGTTTTCAAGATGTAGTTACCTTTGATGGAAGACGAGATGTTTTTCTTTGTGAGAAAGCAGGTGTGGATTTTCGTAGGTATTATATCCATGATTTACAAAAAGATATTACTAAAGATACCAATTATCTTTTCTCTTTAAATAAATTAGCTAAAGTGATTGGATTTAAATTCGATGGCGGAAATTTGAGATCTAACAATCTTAATTACCGACTTCATCCAATCGCATCTGACCAAATACAACCTAAATCTGCTGCACTTGATGCGGTAAGATTATTAATGGTTCATCAAGAATTCCGTACGCGGAATGATGACTTTATGATGAAAGCTGCTCTATTGCTTAATAAAATAGAGATGGCTAAAAAAGTATAACACCAAAAGAGCTGTTGAAAACAGAAAAGGCTGCAATGCGTAAAACCGTTGCAGCCTTTATTATTTCTAAAATTTCCTTCCCTTCTTAACAATTCTAAGCTCGTTTCCATTTCAACGGGAAAAATTACCAACTCATCGGGCAGTATTGTCTACTCTTAAAGTTCTTTGTCAGCCTATCTTTGTCGTAATTATTTACGTTTAAAAATTCTCTTTAAAACCAATTGTCATGAGGAATAATATCTTTGGCTTTTCTTTTTTACTTTTTGCTGTGTTTATGATTTCAACTGCATTTACAAGCAGTAAAATAAATGACTTTGAATCTGATTCAAAATCCCTTGCTCTAATCAAAGCACTTGAAAAAACCAATGGTGGATGGAAATCACTTTCTAAATTGAAGGACGTAGAATATCTTTATACTTATAATGATTTAAGTAAAAAAGCGAAAGATATTTCCATCGAGCGTTACATCTTCAATGGCGAACATTCTTGGGCCGATTACAAAACCGATCATGCTGTAAATGTAATGCCTGGTGTCGCTGGTGCAGTGAAGCAATGTTACATGGATGGGAAAGCGGAGATTACCCTTGACGGAAAGCAAGTGACTGATCCAAAAGCGATTGGCGGAACTGCATTTCTACGAAGTGCGAATTATTACTGGTTCACGATGATGTACAAATTAGATGATCCTGGAACCATCAATAAATATCTGGGGACAGAAACGGTTAACGGAATTGCTTATGATAAAGTAAGTCTGACTTATGAGAACACCGGTAAAGACGCAGACGACGAATATATTTTATATTTCAATCCAAAAACTCATTTAGTAGATCAATTCTATTTTTCATTGCCAGCTTTCGGAATCAATACACCGATTATCAGAATGGAATTAGAGTATGAAAAAATGAAAGGTGTTTACATCGCTACGAAACGTAAAGGATATTTTCCAAATGAAAAAGGAGAATATAACTTAAGTGGCATTTATACTTCTTCAAATATTAAGTTTAAAAATAAATTTAAAAAAGCGGATTTCGCTTTGTAAAAAATAATCCATTCCCGTTTTTTTAAAGCTACGAAAGTTTAAACTTCCGTAGCTTTTTCTTTTCCTAATGATCTTGAAATTTACTTTCTCTGGATCAACACTTTCATTGTTTCTACCTCCAATCCATCACCAGTCAATTTTACAAAATATTGACCTATTGGGATATTGGTAACATCTACCCTGAATTTATTAAACCCTTCTTTTATATTCAAGGCTTCCGAATAAACCAATTGGCCATTAATTGAAAAAAGTTCAAGGTTTGCTTTTCGATTTATCTTGGTAGTTAATACCAGATTGAAATCATAAATTGCAGGATTAGGATACACTCTAATATTTTCAATATTAGTTTGTTCTAATTCAATAGCTTTCCAATCACTGAACTGTTCTGATCCGTCTAGGTCTACAGAGCGAAGTCGATAATAAGAAACACCAGAAAGCGGATTTGAATCTAATGCTTCATAGGTTTGACTAAAAGAACTAGTTCCTTGTGCATTTACTCTTGCGACAAATTCAGGATCAATGTCTTCTTTCATTCTTTCTATTTCAAAATAATCTGAATTAATCTCACTAGCTGTTTCCCAATCTAATTTTACTTGTTTTTCTTCAGTTAGATAAGCATTGAAAAAAGTAAGTTCTACGGGCAATGGAGCGGTCGGAATAATGTAGCAACTCGGGTCAACTGTTTGATCATCAAGAATTAAGTTTGGTAGAACCGCATAAGGGCTCAGTAGGGTAGGATCAAGAATATCCGTTCCTGCTCCCATCCAATTTTGTAATACCGATTTGAGTACATCTCTATAATCAAATTGCATTTCAGAGGCATCCATGTTTCCACTGTCATTGATCGCCGTAAGGTCAAAATTCGTTCCTGAAATACCTGGATTGACAGCATCACCAAATAGAAACATTGGGCCATAATTTCCATGATCGGTACCCGTATTTCCATTTTCAGTAATCCTTCTCGAGAATTCTGAAAAGACAACTGTAACCACTTTATTACCAAGTCCCAGATTTGTTAAGTCATTATGAAATGCCTTTATAGAATCAAAAACGTCAGCGATGTTATTAGCATGCTCTCCAGTATGAGTACTCCCTTCTTCAACTTGATTGACATGTGTATCAAAACCACCTCGATGAGCCATAAACATTTTTGTTTGACTTCCTCCTGAAAGTAAACGAGCGATGAGCGATAACTGATAAGAGAGATAGCCATCCGGATATACCGTAGATGAATTGGTTCCAGCATTAAAAACATCTGTGATTCTTTGACCATAGACATTCGTACTATTTTCTACATCCATTATATATTGGATTTCTTCACCAAACTCTGAATCTGGAATATTTGTATGTGGCGCTGTACCCAGACCATTGAGTAAGCCATAAAGATTTCCAGGATATTGTCCGGTCAAGTTAACGGCTTGGTATACACTGCTGCAATCATGATAGCCAAGAGAAGCTTTAGTATCTCCAAATTGTATGCCTAGCGGATCAGGGAAATCATCGTTTGGTGATCCATGAATACCAGGATAAGCGTTTTCGAAAAATCGACCCACCCAGCCACTACCATTCGTTCCTCCGGGAGTTCCGTCGCCACCTCCAAGCCATAAGTCCGTCGATTTGAAATGCGATTGATTAAAATCTGGATAGCCAACGGCTTGGATCATTCTTGCTTTTCCGGATTCATACATATCTTTGAAACTCTCAATACTCGGATGTATACCGACCTGATCTGCGACATCAAGCGTCGTGTCGAGATTAATGTAAGCACCTGTTCCTGTTTCTGGAATACCGATAGTAGGGCGATGCCCGATATAGGTGCTGTATTGGTCTACCGGGATTATAGTATTGAGCCCATCATTACCACCTTTTAAAAATAAAACGACTAAAGTTCTGTCTTCCACGCCATCACAGGTGGTCAGCATTTCTAACATAGCTGGCGAGAGAAGGGTACTCATTCCCAGACCATTTAGTACGATCGGAGCTGATGATAATTTGCCTATATTTTTTAGAAATTTTCTTCTTTTCATTATTGAGAATGTTTTAGAATGTGCTAAAAAGGTTTTTACATCAGACCATATTCCTGAGATGAAGTCATTGCTTTGAATAAGGTTCCAAGAGGAATGGCTACTGCTGTATCATCACCAGTGTTTTGATAATTAAGCCATTCCAAATACCAATTGATTGGGCTGAGATCATCTAAAAATATTTCTAGAAAATATACTGCCCGTTCATCGGTGGGTTCCTCTGGGAATAAATAATGAGCCAATTCATTGACCAGTGTTTCAGCACTGGAAGGATCGCTAAAAATAGGAGAGGTTGCAACAAAGTCTACGATGTCTAGTTGTACACCGCCGGTATTTCCTCCTCCTAAGATTCTTTGTCCAGTCAATAAAATTTCTCCTTGTTTGTACCTTGCAATTAAGGTAGAACCATTAAACCAATTGCGATGATATCCCGGTTCTTGATAATAAGCAGGATAGCCAGCAACAGAGTCTGGCTGAAAAAAGGTCATTCCAGCTTGCGTCGTTATGATATTATTGACCGTCAAATTATACCAACGCTGATAATGGTTTTCAGAATCCGTTAGATGATTCGGAGTGGTGATGTTGAAAAAACTCATCGTATGAAGGAGTAATTCAAATGGTGATTTGATTAAACTACCAATGACTTCATCGGTACTAACCTCATCATCCATATCATAGAAATGCTGACTTTTTAATAATTCTTTTATAGCAAAAGAAATTTTATAATCATTATTAATTAAGGTGGTCGCTAATGGGCTGATGATGTCGTCCTCAATTTCTGTACTTATATTTTTACTAACAAAATAGCGATAGATTTTTCTGCAAATATTCAAAGCGGTTGCTTCCTGATCAAAAATCATATCAACAAAGTCTTGCAATTCCCGCCACATATCGTCTTCGTCAACTGCTCCAGTAATGCTCAGATTATTGAAAGCGGAACTAAAAATTTTATCAGTTTCATCATGCCAGTTGTAAACGGGATCACCTCTTTGGATTCCTGTGTCAGAGTCCGTGTAATCGGGGTCTCCGCCTTGACCAAATGGGCGAGACCGATCTCTCCAGCCTGTTAATAATTTTGCTGCTTCTACAATATCAGCTTCAGTATAGGTTGTATAATCTCCAGGACCTACTTGCTCTCCTTTTCCGATGGTAAATAGTTCTAGAAATTCTCTTGCGAAATTTTCATTGGGACTGTCTTTTCTATTGTCTCTGCCATTTAAATATCGAAGCATGACATTGTCCGTTATTATTTTTAATGCTAGATTTTTAAAGCTATCCATTTCGAAATCACCATTAGTATATCTGTTGGAAGTGAGTTGAAATAGATTTAGGTAATCAAAGTTTTGTCTAGACGAACCAGATTGCCGATGGGTAATCAAAATGGAATGTAGAAAGAACTCCATTTTATGAGCGATAGAAATATCATGAAGTGCTTCTTCCATCCACCAGGCCGTAACGTATCGATTGAGTTTGAAATCTTCAGAGGTAGGTTCTTCTCCTTGATTGATGTAATGCGCTGATGTTTCAGGATCAATAGGTTCTGGATGGACTAAATCTGGAATTATAAAAAGATCATCAACAGCTTGACTTACCGTTTTTGTTGCGGTTTCATCGATGGTCGTACTGGTTTGGACATAGGTGGCTCGTCTCAGCAAATGCTTTGCATGACGATGGCCTAAAACACTTTGGTAAGGTGCAAGAGATGCCATATCAATTCGGTTTTTGAATATGAAAATATCAGTCAGACGAATGTAATATTCGAATGAGATATTCTTAATAATTTATAAACGAGTAAGATTAAGCTAGACTGAGAAGTATTCTTTGACTTGCGTCTTTTAGCTAAGACTGGGAGCTGACTTTTATCAGCATTATTGGAATGTGTTCTTTTTAATTAAAGAAATAGGACACTTACTTTTAACGCTGGTTTATAGTATAAAAGTATTTAATATAAATATAAAGAAATAAATTGGGAAAGAGAATATAGGAAAGGGTATTTATAAATCCGCTTAACTTTAAAAGATGAGAAGATTTAGAAATGATTAATCTCTGGCTGATGCTCTTTAGATTTGTAAATTGCTTTAGGTATTTCGCTTGAATCATAAAACGAAGGGAAACCAATATCTTTTAATTGGACTTGAAATTCTAGTAAATCATCAGCGGCAAGATCATGCTCGATTAAATGATAATCATACTTTTGTTCCAAAACGTTATAAACAGCGATCGCTTCCATCCTTCCATTTTTATCCATATCCCAAAGAATGTAATCGATCTCAACAGAACTATCTTTTCGATCTATATCCATTTGAACGATGTTGTCATTGATTTTGTATTGACGAATGTTGTACGTGTCATTCATATCTTCGAAGTCGATAGAATCAATAATTACGGAGTCAGGTATTGACAAAAAAGAAATGAGGAAATCGATTTCGATTGTTATAGCTTTCAAAGAACAACTAAAGAAAATTAAAGCAAATAGAAATATAGATCTCATTTTTTTCATAGAATTTTTATAAAAAGGAAAAAGTATTGAATAAAAGGAGCAATTAAAATGCCATTAAAAAAGGCTACAATATGTAAGCACATTGTAGCCTCTTTTTTAGATAAATCTTTCCTATTCGTCAAAAACAAATTTGATAAAAGTAATTTTTCTAGTTTTCTTTTGATAATAGCAAAGAACACCTTCGCCTGGTCTACCTGGAAAAACATCAATCCAATTGATTTTTAGAGAAGACTCTATATTTTCTTCGTCAAGTTCTTTTAATGTTTTGGAAGCATCGGGATTTTTGGTAGAGGATACTTCTAAAGTTAAAGCCTTTTTGCTTCTATGAAAATAAACAATCAATTCATGTAAGCCTTTTTGAGATGAGGTGACAAATTCGAAATTCTTTGCGATAAGGTCTAAAAAGCTTAAACCATCACCTTTGCCAGAAGATCCTCCTAACATTTGGGCGGCAAGAGAAGAGTTATTACTAAGCTTATCTTTCTTTCGATCAACGACTATTGTTTTTATAAAATTCATATCCTTATCGAAATAGGTAACGGGAAAACAACTAGCTCCAGTTCCCATCATCATATATCCATCACCAGTGTTTATGATTTCTTTGATCATAAGAGGAATTGCAGAACTTTCTAAATCAGCATTTTTGAATTGTTTATCGGTTATCTCTTTTTCATCTAGAATCTTACCATCTAGGCCAAGTTTTTTGATCCAGATTTCGGTTGGTGGCTCATACATTGCAGTTGTTTTACCTCCAATCAAGTAAACGCAGTCTTTTTGGATTGAGCCAATCATTGCCCCCTCTTTATTAGGATCCATTTTATGAACAAACAGTTTTTTTCCTTCAGAAGAAATCGCGTGAATTTCAGTTTTTGTTATTTTGGGTCGAAATGTACCCTTATATTGCATATGATTATAAATAAACAAATCTTCAGAAGATGCGGCCATCACAGGAGCTAGGCCTGCCCCTAATATATCTTTCATTTCTCCCATTTCGAAAATTCCTCCATTAAACCCTAGGCTTGCAATATCCATATTCCAAAGTTCTTTTAGTTCATTAGATAAGAATTGTAACTTGGTGGTTTTCTTCGCTAGATTGACAACATAGTAACCTTTATTTTTCGCAGGATAGACTGAAGCCAGATAATCTTTTAAAACAGTCTTTTTTAGAATTTTTCCGGAATAGTCAAATGATATTAAATTATGCTTTTTATCGTTTTCACTAAAAACTAACATGAAGCTAGTACCATTAGAGAAACCTGAAATAACAGTATTGCTTTTTACATTAAAATCAAGAACTGTTTTAGTTTTTCGAACTAAGCTCCGATCGAGGATTTCGACAAACCAGTTTTTATCCTGCTTGTAACAGGTAGCGTATCCAAAATCTTTTAATTCAAAAGTACCACGAAAATTTTTAGCTTTAATATTCTCAATTTCATAAACCTGAGCATAGCTTATTGAATAAGAGGCAAAAAGGAAAAGGAAAAGAATTATTTTTTTAGTGATCATATCTTTAATTTTTTACAAAAAGTTAATTGAGATTAAAATTACGAAGTATTTAGAGCAAATGAAAAAGAGAAATTGTATTTAAATAATTTTTAACGAATTTTAAAAAGCGATATAGTCAAAAGTGATTTTACTTATAAAATATAGATCACGAAATAAGTAATAAAAAAGGCTACAATGTGTAAACATATTGTAGCCTTTTTTTTGAACAGTTTAGTAAAACTAAACGCAGGTAGCTTAAGCAAACAAAAGCTTCATATCCACACGCTCACTAACAACTTTTTCAATATCGCTAATCGCAATACGCTCTTGTTTTAATGAATCACGTTCCCGAATTGTCACCATGTTATCTTCCAAAGATTCGAAATCAATGGTAATACAAAAAGGTGTACCAATCGCATCTTGACGACGGTAACGACGACCAATAGCATCTTTCTCATCATACTGACAATTGAAAGAAGATTTTAAACTATTGAAAATCTCTCTCGCTTTACCGGTCAACTCTTCTTTGTTTTTCAATAAAGGAAGAACTGCACATTTGATCGGCGCCAAAGCAGGATGTACTTTTAAAACGGTACGCGTAGAATCTTTGCCATCTGCATCAGGCACTGTTTCTTCTTGTAAAGCGTTACCCATTGTCGCCAAAAACATTCGATCCAAACCTATAGAAGTTTCCACAACATAGGGCACATAATTTTCATTAATCTCCGGATCGAAATACTGCAATTTTCTACCTGATAAATCTTGATGTGCACTCAAGTCAAAATCTGTACGAGAGTGAATACCTTCCAATTCTCTAAAACCAAAAGGGAATTTAAATTCAATGTCAGCTGCGGCATCTGCGTAATGCGCAAGTTTTTCATGATCGTGGAATTTTAAACTTTCTGTTGGGTGAATGGCAGTATGCCATTTAAGGCGAGCCTCTTTCCAGTATTCATACCATTTTTGCTGCTCTCCTGGTTTTACGAAAAATTGCATCTCCATTTGCTCAAACTCCCGCATTCTAAAAATAAATTGTCTTGCAACAATCTCATTTCTAAAAGCTTTACCAATCTGTGCAATACCAAAAGGAATTTTCTGTCTGGTTGTTTTTTGAACATTCAAAAAGTTGACAAAAATACCTTGAGCCGTTTCTGGACGTAAGTACAATTTTCCAGCTTCACCAGCGATGGTACCCAACTGAGTGTTGAACATCAAATTGAATTGACGAACATCTGTCCAGTTTCGAGAACCACTTTCTGGACAAGCGATTTCCAATTCTTCGATTAGATTTTTTACGTCTTCTAAATCTTCATTTGTCAAAGAAGTATTTAAACGTGTTAAGATCGTTTTTGACTTTTCTAAATAACCCATCACTCTTGGGTTCGTCGTTTTATATTCTTCTTCGTTGAAAGCATCTCCAAAACGTTTTCTCGCTTTTTCGATTTCTTTGTCTGCTTTCTTCATCACCTTTCGTTCGACATATTCTTCGACCAATTGATCTGCTCGATATCTTTTATTAGAATCTTTATTGTCAATCATCGGATCATTAAAAGCATCAACGTGACCAGAAGCTTTCCAGGTCTTCGGGTGCATAAAGATTGCAGAGTCAATCCCTACAATATTCTCATGCATCTGTACCATAGACATCCACCAGTACTTTTTGATATTGTTTTTTAGTTCCGAACCGTAAGGACCATAATCATAAACCGCAGCAAGGCCATCATAGACTTCACTCGACTGAAAAATGAAACCATACTCTTTACAATGTGAAACTAGTTTTTTAAATAGATCGTCAGACATGCGATTAATATTTTTATAAGATTTTTGATTGATTGTATTCTACGTAATTTATCTTGGATAAGTTCCCTGAAAGAAAAAGTTAGCGAGTTGTTCAGTTAGCAAGCAAACAATAAGCTAAACCATCGTTCACTTATTAGTTTGTTCACTTACTGACTTGTCTAAAAGTCACTTTGGAAATGAAACTTAACTTCTGGAAAATTCTCCTGTGTTGATTTTAAAACCCAAGCACTCTCTGCAAGAAATACTGGCTTACCATCTTTGTCATGAGCCATGTCCCGTTTTCTTCGATTTTTAAATTCTTTGAACTTCACCGGGTCATCACATTCGACCCAACAAGCTTTATGAAGATTCACCGGTTCGTAATTACAAGAAGCACCATACTCATGTTTCAGTCGATACTGGATGACATCAAATTGAAGTGCTCCAACCGTTCCAATTATTTTTCGATTATTAAAATCTTTAGTAAAAAGCTGCGCTACACCTTCGTCCATCAACTGCGTCAAACCTTTAGCTAGTTGTTTGGATTTCATAGGGTCAGCATTTTCAACAAAACGAAACTGCTCTGGAGAGAAACTTGGAATTCCTTTGAAATGAATGATCTCGCCTTCGGTTAGAGAATCTCCGATTTTGAAATTTCCACTATCGTATAGACCAACAATATCTCCTGGGAAAGCTTCATCAACTACTGATTTTTTAGAAGCCATAAATGCAGTCGGATTCGAGAATTTTATTTTTTTATTATTTCTAACATGAAAATAATTGGTGTTTCTTTCGAAGGTACCACTACATATTCTAAGGAAAGCAATTCGATCTCGGTGTTTAGGATCCATGTTGGCATGAATCTTAAAAATGAAACCTGAAAATTTATCTTCTTCCGGATTGACCTGTCTTTCTTCGGTAATTCTTGGCAGTGGAGTAGGAGCGATTTCAACAAAGCAATCTAGTAACTCTTTTACACCAAAATTATTAATCGCTGATCCAAAAAATACGGGACTCAAATCTCCTTTAGAATAAGCTTCTAAATCTAATTCCGGATAAACTTCTTCAATCAAGTGCGTTTCTTCGCGGAGTTCTTTAGCTGCCGCTTCACCGATATGAGTTTCCAATTCAGGATTGTTCAAATCTGTAAATTCAATAGTCTCCTCTTGAGTTTGCTTTCCGTGAGCACTAAATAAATTTAGCTTTTTTTCATAACGATTATATACTCCTTTAAAACGTTGTCCCATTCCAATCGGCCAACTCAAAGGTGTAACGGTCAGTCCAAGTTTTTGCTCCAAGTCATCCAGCAAATCGAAACCATCTTTTCCTTCTCTATCCAATTTGTTTATAAAAACAATGATAGGCGTCTTCCGCATTCGACAAACCTTTACCAATTTTTCAGTTTGAGGCTCGACACCTTTCGCGACATCAATTACCACAATCACACTATCCACCGCAGTAAGTGTTCGATAAGTATCTTCCGCAAAATCTTTGTGACCCGGAGTATCCAGGATGTTGATTTTTTTTCCTCTGTATTCAAAAGCCATAACGGAAGTCGCTACGGAGATCCCTCTTTGTCGCTCGATATCCATGAAATCAGAAGTCGCACTTTTTTTGATCTTATTGGATTTCACCGCGCCAGCAACCTGAATTGCACCACCAAAAAGTAAAAGCTTCTCCGTCAGGGTAGTCTTTCCAGCATCCGGGTGACTGATAATCCCAAAGGTTCTTCGAATAGATATTTCTTGTTTTAAATTTGCCATAATTTAAGGAATCGCTCTAATGTTTAATAAAGTTTAAAATTTTAGTAAACATCGATCAAATATTGATTTTTCAATAAAGCTGCAAAGGTAAGTATTTCGAGGGATTTAGGGAGAATTGGAGGGGTATTAATGAAAAAGGTAAGCCTTTAACCAATTATATGTGTAACAGTAGATAATAGAGATCGTTTCGTTTGAGAGGAGAACAAGCTCTGAATTTCTTAACGACGATTAAGGATACCTCTTGGAATCGATAAATTTTTCCTATTTTAAGCCCTGAATTCAAACAAATAATTAAGTAGACAATTTAGAAACTAATCTCGATGTTAGAACTTGCTGGAATTATCGTTTTAGGAATATTTGCACAATGGGTCGCTTGGCGGACCCGGGTTCCTGCCATTTTACCTTTAATTATCATTGGTTTGATCGTTGGCCCATTATCCACACTTTGGTCGGAAGATGGAAGTAAATGGATCGAACCAATTTATCAGGGCGATGCGACAGGACATGGACTTTTCCCAGGGCAAATCCTCTTTTATTTTGTTTCCTTATCGATCGGAATTATACTTTTTGAAGGCGGATTGACACTGAAGTTAAAAGAAATCAAAGGCTTAAGAGACGTTATTTTAAAACTGATCTCCATAGGTTCACTAGTTACTTTCATTGGAGCAGGTATTGCTGCACATTTCATCATGGAATTAAACTGGTCAATGGCATTTTTATTTGCGGGATTGATTATAGTGACCGGGCCGACAGTTATTGCTCCGATCCTTAGAAATGTTCCTTTGAGTAAAAATATAGGAACGGTATTGAAATGGGAAGGAATTCTAATTGATCCAATTGGTGCTTTGGTAGCGGTATTGGTATTTGAATTTATTATCTCTGGTGAAGGTGGAATGTTTACGATCCATGCTTTACCGGTTTTTGGAAAAGTCGTAGCAATCGGAGCAAGTATTGGCTTTACTTCTGCTTATCTGATGTATTATATGATCAAGCAAAAACTAATTCCGCATTATTTATTGAATGTATTTTCACTAGCCTTAGTCTTAGCCGTATTTGTGGGGTCAGATTCTATGGCTCACGAATCCGGACTTTTGGCTGTTGTAGTGATGGGAATGGTTTTAGGAAACTTGAATGTTCCAGAGGTGAAAGGCATTTTAGATTTTAAAGAATCGCTGAGTGTGCTGTTGATTTCGATGCTCTTTATTTTACTCTCCGCTAATATGGATATGGATCACTTGAACCTTTTGTTAGATTGGAGATGTTTAGCCCTATTTGGGACTGTAGTTTTTGTTTTGCGACCGATTGGTGTTTTCATGAGTACCAGAGGAAGTGAGTTGACGACCAATGAAAAAACGTTTATTAGTTGGGTAGGACCTCGGGGGATTGTAGCTGCAGGTATTGCTTCGCTTTTCGGTTTGAAGTTGGTAGAAAAAGGATACGCAGGAGCAGAGTATATTACGCCTTTAGTATTTATGATTGTATTGGGAACAGTATTGCTAAATGCGACAACTGCAAGGTTAGTTGCAAAGTGGTTGGGTGTTATTATGGATAGTTCAGATGGAGTAATGATTGTTGGAATCAATAGAGCATCAAAGTTCATTGCGAAGTACCTTCAGGAATCTGGTCGTAATGTTGTACTGATTGATAATAATGACAAATCTGTTGAGAAGGCCCAAGGAGAAGGATTGCAAGCTTATAAAAATAATATTTACAGTGATCAACTTGGAGACAATATGGAGTTTTTGGATGTAGGGTATTTGTTGGCGATGACGAGTAGTCCTGATGTAAATAAATATGCGGTTAATAAATTCCATTCAGAATTTGGTGAGAATGGTACCTACAGATTGGTATCTCCAGAGGAGATGAAAAAACCAATTAATGAAATTCCAGATGAAGGATTATTTTCTAATACAGATGACTACATCAATCTCGGTGAAGTGGTGAGAGATTTTCCAAATTACCATGAGATAACTATAAATTCAGAAGATCATTTTAAAAAGGTAATTGAATTAATCCATGAGAAGATTAAGAGTATTCCATTATTCCTCAAGCAAAGTTCTAGTGGCAAGGTTTTAATCCTGACAGCGAACTCTAAAAATCTGAAAATTAGTGAAGGAGATGTTTTGGTTTATGCCGGACAGGAGGTCACTTTTGAAGAAGAAAAGGAAGAACCAGTAGTTCCTACTTAATTTTGTTGATAACGTTTACTAAACTCTCAAAGTTTAGTAAACGTTATTCAAAATACTACTCGTAAATCTTTCGATCCGCAATTTTCTTTTCCAAAAGCGGAGACTCAGAACCTTTTTCTAAAGCCTTTTGCCAATAAGAAACCGCTTCTTCTATTTCCTTAAGTTGAAACAAAATATCACCATAGTGATCAAGAATACTTGGAGATTCTACTCCACCATTACTCAATGCTTTATTCGTCCAATCTTTAGCAGCTTTATATTCTTTCATACGATATAAAATCCAACCATAAGTATCCTGGTAGCTTGCTTGATTCGGAGCTAATTCATTACTCAATGCTGACATTGATTTTGCTTTTTCAAGGTTTTCATTTCGCATAGCAAGGTAAGCACTGTAACGATTTAAAACCATATGATCATTAGGATTGATCTTTAAAGCTTTTTCAAAAGACTGATCTGATTTATCAAATTGTTTCAATATAAAATACTCCGAGGCCAAGTGATTGTGAATATCTACTTGAAGCATTGGATTTTTTCTAGACATCAAAAGCGCTTGTTTAAAACTACTTACCGCATTTTTATGTTGCTTGTTTTGTCCAAGAGCAAGACCATTAAAATAATAAGCCTGAGCTTTATTTGGAAAGCGATCAATCGCATCTTCACTCACCGGAAGCATTCCTTTATAATCTCCAGTTTCCAATTGGATATAAAGCACTTGCTCCCAAATTTGAAAAATAGATTTATTCAATTTCAAAGCCGATTGATATTTTGAAAGCGCAGCTGTTTTATCTCCAGTGTAATACAAAAGGTCAGCATGCGCAGCGAAAGATTTCGCTTCTTTAGGATGAACATTTTCTAAAGTCGCAGCTAATTCAAGTGTCGCATCTGTCAACCCTTGATCAGCTTTGCCATCCACTACTTTTTGAATATAAGGATACAGTTCTTTGATTTTTAAATCGATATTGACATCTTCTTTTTCAAAAAGCGGTTTTAAGGTTGCCAGATAATCAGAATCATTACCTCCGCTTTTAGAACTTCCTGCTAAAGCGATACTCGCTTTGACATCCGCAGGATCAATTTCTAAAACTCTTTCATACACCTGATTGGCTAATTCTGTATCTCCCATTTGAAGATGGAAACTTGCGAGGCGATGATAATTATCGGTATTAGAAGGTGCATAACGAATAAGGTTTTCTAATTCATTTGCTGCTTTAGTTTTATCACCCATGCCGAGGTAGATCCGATGCTTACGCGTTGAAATGTCTTCGTGAACGCCAAAGCGTTTTTCCATACGATCGTAAACTTCAATCGCTTTTTCCGGCTGTCCTCCTTTAACCAAAAGATAAGCTAGCTTTTCATAGAAATAAGCATCTTTCGGATTTTCATCTAAAAGCTTATCGTAAACCTTTGCGGCATCTTTTGCTTGATCATTGATCTCGTACATCTCTGCCAAAAACATCTGATACCATTGATTCTCACCATCACTGGCAATTGCCAATTTGATCGATTTTAAAGCCTTTTCTTTCTTTTCTAAATAGTTATAAATTCTCGCCAGCTCATAAGCTGCAACGTGATTGTTCTTATCTCTTTTCAAAACTTCTTTAAAAAGCGTCGCAGCATTCTCGTAATTACCAAGGGTTTTCTCCTTAATAGCATCGATGAAAACCTTTTGAGTATTAATCTCCTCTTCAGAGACTTGCTTGATCTGAGCATTTATAGTATTTGTAATGCAACAAGACAAGACCAAAAGACTAATACCAAAATAAAGGCGTAAATAATTCATAATATATTTTTTGAGCTATGCTCGTATTAAGTGTTGGACATTAATAGTGAAAATTTAATAAACAGTTCTCTAAGAATATTGTGATATAATTATGTGGTTATATAGCTATATAACTTACATCACAACATAACTATATCAATTAGAACTAAAATAAAAACGTATACTCTCCATTTTTATTTGTACGATTATTAATGCCTTTCACTCACTTTATCGCGAAACAGAGTAATCTCCGATGCTAATTTCGGACTTTTTACCTTCAAATTCAACCAGATTACCCAGCATAGAGTTCTCTAAGTTAGCGTTTTTAACAGAAGTATTATTTTGAATAACACTATTATTAATAACGGAATTCTCAATGTTCGAATTATTTCCAATCGAAACATGAGGCCCAATTATAGAATTTTTAACAACTGTATCTTTTCCAATATAACAAGGCGCAATGACTACAGAATTCTCTAAAACCACTGAATCGTGGATCAAATCTTCCTTTTCTTTCTTTAACTCCAACATTCGACTATTGGTATAAACCACACTCGCTTTGTTACCACAATCTAACCATTCTTCTACCGTACCAGGCTTGAAACGCATACCTTTGCCTTTCATATTCTCCAAACCATTGGTCAATTGAAATTCACCTTTATCCTTAATATCATTGTCCAAAAGATATTGTAATTCGTCTTTTAGGATACCCGAATCCTTGAAATAGTAAATTCCAACGATCGCCATATCAGAGACAAAAACTGGAGATTTTTCTACAAAATCAGTAATGATATTGTTCTCATCAACTTTAACGACACCAAAAGCAGAAGGATCTTCCACTTTTTGTACCCAAATCATACCATCCACATCATCCTCCACGGAGAAATCCGCTTTGAATAGCGTATCCGCAAAAGCCACAAATGCAGGGCCGCTCATGCTCTCTTTAGCACAAAGGATGGCATGTGCGGTACCAAGTGGTTCATGTTGGGTATAAACGGAGCCTTTTGCACCAAGTGATTCAGCAATAGCAATGAGGTCAGTCTTCACTTGCTCACCAAAGTCTCCAATAATGAATGCAATTTCTTCAATTTGGCCTACGAAAGACGCAGATAAATCTTCTACCAATCTTTGCACCATTGGTTTTCCAGCAATCGGCACTAATGGTTTAGGAACAGTCAATGTATGTGGACGTAATCGGGAGCCTCTACCGGCCATAGGGATAATGATCTTCATATTTGTTGTAAAGTATTGATTTAAAAAAAAAGTTTATTCTAAGATTTACGGTTGAATCTTGTATTTGTTTATAATTGGTAGGATAGAAAATGTTTTTTAAAACAACTTCTTATTTCTTTTCGAAAAATAGAATTAACAGATCGCAAAAATAAGAAAATATTACAGATGATCTGTTTTCCTAAAATTAAGAAGGGATTAAATTGATGAGTAGAAACAACTTGCTAAGCCGTTTTTCACAAATCAATTTAATCCCTTTTTTGCTTCTATATTCTTAAAAGCATAAAACACTCTTTCTATTTTTCGAAGGAAATTCATTCCTATCGCCACAAGTATCATTCTGAGTTTGTCAAAGAATGCGAGTCGAGTAATTTACTCAATAATCGTCAACTTCAACATATTCGTTCTATGTCTCCGAGCCAAAGGCATACTTCCTGTATTGATAATAATATCATTGGTTTCTACAATACCTTCGGTTTTCAAAATATTAGTTACATCCTCAATCGTTTCATCAGTCGTCGTAAACTTATCGTAGTAAAAACATCTCACACCCCAAACAAGGTTGAGGGTAGAAAGCATATGCTGTTTATCCGAGAAAATATAAGTTTTGCAATTAGGTCGGTAACTTGAAACCTTAAATGCGGTATATCCTGAACTAGTCATACCAACAATCCCTTTAGCTCCAACATCTTCTGCAACTTTTGCAGCATTAAAACAAACGGCATCAGATAAGAACGTTCGAGATTTAGGAGTAGGTTTTGGTCGCTTACCTTTTATAGAATAAACTTTTTCTGCTTCAGTGATGATATTATTCATTGCTTGCACTACTCTCACTGGATGATCTCCAACTGAAGTTTCACCACTAAGCATTACCGCATCCGTTCCATCAAGAACTGCATTTGCAACATCTGTAATTTCTGCTCTAGTTGGAATAGGTTGCTTGATCATGCTTTCCATCATGTGTGTCGCAACGATGACAGGTCTTGCCCATTGAATACACTTTTGGATAATCATTTTTTGCAAAACCGGAATTTGCTCCATTGGCATTTCGATGCCGAGATCACCCCGAGCAACCATAATTGCATTTGAGGCTTTGATGATTTTATCGATATTTTCGATTGCTTCTGGCTTTTCTATCTTAGCTAAGATCTTTGCAGAATGACCTTTGGCTTCAACCTTTTTACGAAGCTCTTTTATATCTTTTGCAGTCCGAACGAAGGAAAGTGCAATCCAATTAATACTTGGTTGTTCTAAAATGAATTCTAGATCTTTCTCATCTTTTTCAGTTAATGAAGGAAGAGAAATTGCAGTATTTGGAAGATTGACTCCTTTGTTAGAAGAAAGCACGCCATCGTATAGTGCTTTAAGTTTGACGATATCTTTCCCATTGGTTTCAGTGATCTCAAAAATTAATTTTCCATCATCAACTAAAACTTTTTCACCAACTTTTACATCTTTGGCAAAACGCTCATAATTCATATAAATCTTCTCCTTTGTACCCACACATTTCTCATTAACAAAAGTGAGAATATCTCCAGTTTTGATCGGAAGATTATTGTTTTCTATTTCACCAACCCGAAGTTTTGGTCCT
>CAKZTD010000130.1 GCA_937921595.1 uncultured Saprospiraceae bacterium | reverse complement strand
ATGAAAAATATCCTATTCCCAACAGACTATTCTCCAGCTTCAGAAAACGCATTCATATATGCCCTCAACATAGCAAAAAAACTCAAAGCAAAGATCACCACTTTACATGTGAGCAATATGCCTGTTGTAGAAATAGAAGGTAAAGCCTTTCCAAAAGGTATCGAAAGAATTCAAGAATCCTTAGAAATGGAAGAATTCGAAGATTATAAAGATGGCCTTGTTCATTTAAAATCTATTGCCAAAAAGAACAACCTTGAAGCGGTTCCACTTCAACATGTCATGGAAAACGGGAAAGTGATTCAGACTATTCTAAAAGTTGCCAATGATGAAGGGGTAGACCTAATCATAATGGGAACCAAGGGAGCGGGATGGATCAAAGAAGTATTCTTTGGTAGCAATACCTCTGAGGTCTTAGAAAATGCCACTTGTCCTGTTTTAGCAATTCCTCAAAAAGCAAAATTCGATGGAGCAATTGATGAGATTGCGGTGACTACAAATTTTACAGATGAAGATAAAAAAGTGATACATGAAGCACTAAAATTTGCCAGCTGGTTTGATGCTACTGTCCAGGTTGTTCATGTTGATCTCAATAGAGTACATCAATACACCAATAAAATAATAGACTTAAAAAAAGAATTCGAAGCTTATATAAACCGAATGGATTTTATAGTTTTGGATAGCGATCATTTTACAGAATCATTAGCTGCCCATCTCGAAAACAATAGCTATGATATGGTGGCAATGACGACTCATAAACGAAATTGGATTCAGGAATTATTCAATTATAGCAGAGCTAAATCTATGACCTACCAATATAATATTCCTGTATTAGCAATGCCAGTTGAAACACTTTAACCTTCAATAGACTTGTTACCCTTTGAAAATAGTTATATGAGATTTAGATTTTTTTGATAGTTTTCTTTAAAAAATTCTTGAATAGTCCTTCTATTGAAACATTTTTTAGAGGAAAATAGCAGAAAAAGATATTTTCAGATGACTGTAATTTAAAGGGTAACAAGTCTAATATCAACCTAAATTAAATGCTTCCACAATTCAGTACCTGGGAATTCTTAGCGGGCTTAGGGATCTTTTTGCTCGGGATGCTCATGATCGAAGGAGCGCTGTCCAAACTAGCTGGCCGATCTTTCAAACGATTCCTCAGAAGGTTTACTGATCGTCCAATAAAGGCGATTCTCGGAGGTACAGCCGTGACAGCGGTTTTGCAAAGTAGCTCTGTGGTTAGCCTGATGGTCTTGGCATTTGTTGGAGCTGGAATCATCGAGCTTCAAAATGCCATTGGAATTATTTTGGGGTCAAACCTTGGAACGACGATGACCGGATGGGTAGTTGCTTATTTCGGGTTTCAATTTGATATTGAAAAATTTGCCTTACCTTTTATAGCCATAGGAGGGCTGGGAATGGTTTTCTTTTCAAATAAAGAAAAGCTCAACGAATTTGCAAAACTCCTGGTAGGAATGGGCTTTATATTTCTGGGTTTAGAGTATATGAAATCCAGTATGGAATTATTAGCGACGACTTTCGATCTCTCTCCTTATGTTGCTTATGGTCCTTATTTTTTGTTTGTTGTTGGATTTGTATTGACCGCGATAATCCAGTCGAGTTCAGCATCTATGGTCATCACATTAAGTGCTTTGAATGCTGGGATTATCCCTTTAGAATCTGCAGCAGCAATGGTGATCGGTAGTGATTTGGGAACTACTATTACAACTATTTTTGGAGGTCTCGGAGGAACAGCTTCAAAAAAACGAGTGGCGCTCAGTCATTTTTTATTTAACCTAATCACTGATTTGCTTGCCTTAGCATTGTTGTTTCCAATCCTGAGATTGATAACGGAGGTTTTAAATATTACCAATCCATTATTATCCTTAGTCGCATTTCACAGTACCTTTAATTTGCTCGGAATTATTATCTTCCTTCCTTTTTTAAAAATATTTGCAAGGTTTTTAAACAAGCGTTTTACAAAAGGCGAACTGCACGTCACTACATTTATCAATAACGTCCCCGTTGAAGTTCCAGAAGTTGCCATTGAAGCATTACGTAAGGAAGTTAGACACTTGATCAGTAGAATTTTTTACCTACATTTAAATATCTTGGATATTAATAATGCCCCTTTTCAAATAGGTGGGAAAAAGGATCACTATTCTTCTGATGATTCGATAATTGAACAGTATGCAGTGGTCAAAGAATTAGAAGGAGAGCTGGTTGCTTTTTATGTGAAAGTTCAAAATCAGCAACTCGATAGTGATACTTCTGTAAAATTGAAACAGCTTATTCTAGCTATTCGTTATGCGATGACCGCCGCAAAAAGTATGAAAGATATCAATCACAATATGGAGGTTTTTAATCGATCTGTGAATGATGAACAGCTTAAGCTTACGGGAACTTTAAAAATCCAACAGGAAGTTTTATACCTCGAACTTTTCAGAATATTTGAATCGAAATCCCCTGAGTTATTTTTCGAAGACCTCTCAAATTTAAAATCAAAAAGTAAGAAGCACTACAATTTGTTTTTAGATATGGCTTATCAATCTGTTCATCAAAACAAACTTTCGGATATCGAAATTTCCACACTTTTTAATGTCAATCGAGAAGTTCACAATGCCAATAAGTCGCTAATCCTAGCCATCAAAGAAGTAACCCTCGATGATATTCGAGCTACTGATTTTGACACCATTTCTGAAATCACTTAGCAGAGTTTTTTTAACCAATTAAGAAATGAGTGAATAGCCTCCTAAATGTAAAAAAACAAGCTCAAGAATTAGAGTTTACCACCCATATTCACTCATTCGATCATTTACTCATTTGGACAAAGAACATTAAGTGAAATACTAAAAATTAAATTTTTAACAAAGAAAAAATCGTAACTCAAATCCCCCTCTTGATAAAGATCATCCTTCCAATTGACGCAACTCATCAAATAAATTCCCACTCCTTTCTATCTTACCAAAAAGAATACCGATGAAAAAAATAATATTACTTTCAGATAGAAACAAACCTCAATCCGCATTTAAGAAAAATGCAAAGAAAGGGAAAACCGGAAATTACCGATATGGACTTTCGTGTGATATTTCAGACCTTCCTCAAAGCAAGCCCTATAATAAATTAAAACGCGTTGATCTCAATTGTCTTAACAGAGGGATTTTATCGTATTTCAAAGAATTATTGGAGGACGTGTATCCTTATATGACGAATCCGAATATTGATATCTATCAACTGAATCGATTGATTGATGAGTTATATTCTAAAATCAAATTATTTAGTGCACTTCCATGTACCGCCGATATCGATAATGTGATATTCATCCAATTGAGTGATTTACAAAAGTTATTAGGAAGGTGGTTAGAATATAATGTCAAATTAGAAATTCTGCACAAAGAAACCACTTCAAATGAGAAAGTAGAAGATTCGGAAGTTTCACCTTTTCAACAAAGAAGAGAACAACGAATCCATCATCTCAAATGGATGCTCAACCAAGTAACCAACGATATATTATTGGAAATCAAAGACACGATCAAATGTATCGGAAATATTAAATGCATGAAAAGTAATCTATAGTTTAGTTTAATAAATCCTTTCAATCATGAAAAGAAATATCATCATCACCTTATTAGTTTTTGGAGTAGTCGGTACCGCAGGGTTTTTTTTATTCGGACAAGGGATAAAAGATAAAATCTCCCATTCTTTTGAAACTGGAAACGTACAGAAAATGGCTCCATATTTTTCAGAAAGCATACTTTTGACGATGTACGATGATCAAGAGTATGAAGGTACATCAGACGTGTCTCAAAAACTAAGTTCCTTTTTTGAGCAATACCCTTCAAAAGATTTTAAAACTTTGCACTATCGAAAGAAAGAACATAAAAACAGTTTTTATATGGTTGGTATTTATCAGGCGACAGAAGAAGTTTTTAGAATAAATGTATTGATCTATAATGAGAAAATTGATGATATAAACATTAGCTTTGAAAGTCCTTTAAGTGTAAACTAAAAGTAATCAAAATAATGAAAGGTAATTTTAATAAATTAATCAACGGAGATAAGCCAGTTCTAGTAGATTTTCATGCAGAGTGGTGTGGGCCTTGTAAAATGCAAGCACCAATTCTCAAGGAATTAGCAAGTGAGATCAATGGAAAAATTCGGATCATAAAAATAGATGTTGACAAAAATCAACCCATCGCTCAGCGTTTCGGTGTGAGAGGTGTTCCTACTTTAGCCCTTTTTAAAAATGGTCAGATTGTCTGGAAAGAATCTGGTGTAAAATCAAAGCATCAATTGCTTGAGGTTATTAATCAGAATGCTTAGCTTTTAAATGACAGGCGCCCTGAAATAAGATCAATCATCTAATATATTCTAACAAATTTCAACAACGAAAAAAGGAAAATCATTCATTAATCTTTCCTAGATTAATATGCTATTTTTTTGTCTTAAGTGACGAAAAAAGACTGCAAGTCTGTTCACCGAAAGGCTGGGATTTATAAGTTGATATTTCAAATGTTCTAAAAATAACAAGCAGATAGTTTTATCAAACTATTAATAATTCAAAACTGCTAGTACAAAAATCAATTAATTTTGATTGCCAATTGCATGTGGATTTTAATTGAACAATCTAGGAGAATCAGCATTAAAGCGATATATTTTTATTTATAAAAATCAAGGCTTAGATCTTTTTGATAGCTAGCCTCCTAGATATAAAAGCATACATATTTTATAATTAAAGAAATAGACCAATGGGATTAATAATTTATCATGAAAAGTACGATATACATGATGCCTTAGAAAACTATCTAAATTTTCATTATGCTAGCCAGATGAAATATTTCGCTAGTGATTTGCTCGAAAAAGGATTGTCTCCTAAAGATATCAAACAAGCTATTCAGAGAGCTATGCTTGCCGCTAAATCTGCTGGCATTGAAATAGAAAAACATTTTAGTCTCACTTATACTGGACGAGCAGGAGTTGTGATAAGTGATTGTAAATTAAGTAGTTTAGGGTATGCAATGTTATTGCTAAATGCACCTGCTGAAAACCCTATAGTTGGGCAGTGGCAAGTAAAAATTCTACAGAAGATATTGTAATTAAGTACAATGTTTTTATACCCAATATCGAAATGGTACCAGTTCATAGGTATCCAATTTAGTATTAATACAAATCCATTTTTAAGATTAATTATGAGAAATAAGATTAGAGACATCATGACGGACCATGTTATATCTATAAAAGTAGATACTGCATTTACAGAGGCTTCAAAAATGTTTAAAATTCTTAATATCCATCATTTGCCGGTAGTTGATGAAGAAGGGGGGCTAATAGGAATTTTTTCTGCAAATGATGCTTTAGAAACTTTTAGTAGTAGCCTTATCACTGAAGGATATTTAAATGGGAAATCAATAAATGACCTGGTTAGTATTCCAGAAATAATGGCATCAAATAAATTGTATACTTTAAATACTGATGATGATGTAAGAACAGCTTTGAAGATTTTTGTAGAGCAAAAAATTCATGCTATTCCAATTTTGGAAAACAAAGCACTTGTCGGAATTCTTACCAGTAATGATATATTAAGAAGACTTCATCCGGATCAAATTGTTGTCTAGTATACTCAAAACGAAATGATTTGGGGTTTCTCTTTTAATAATTTGTTTTGATAGTATGCCGATAAGAAATGATCGTGGCCATCAAATGAAAATACAAAATAATTAATGAATAGAAAGAATATTTTAATTGCTGGAGCTGGAGGAATTGGTCGAAGCGTAGCATTGATATTGGCTGAATGGTCAAAGGAGGAGTATAACATTTTTATTGGAGATGGAAATTTATCAACACTCAACGAAGCACTTCATTGGTTAAGCAAAAGCAAAAGCAAAAAAACAGAAGTTTTTCAAGGCTTTGAAATTCCGTTTAGTGGAGAAAGTGATGAATTAATTTCAATACTAAAAAAAGGTGATATCATATTAGATTGTTTACCAGGTAGCCTTGCACCAAGAATAGCAAAATATGCACTTGATTATGATTTGCATTATGCAAACTTAACAGAATACGTGAAAGAGACGGAGCAAATTGTAGAGATGGCAAAGAAATCAAATAGAGGATTTGTCCTACAAACAGGATTAGCTCCTGGGTTTGTAAATGTGCTTACAAATCAATTGTATCAAAATTTTTGTCAGAAACATAAAGTAGAAAAAGTTGAAAGAATTTTGATGTGTGTCGGGGCTATAACTCAAGTAGCTTATTCGCCTCATTTTTATGGATTTACATGGAGTCCAATTGGAGTTGCAACAGAATATTTGGAAAAAGCTAAAGTCTTAAGAGATTATAAATTAACTCATATGCTTGCTTTATCAGAAAGAGAATTTTTGTTTATTGACGGGAAAAAGTATGAGGTCGATATCACTTCTGGTGGAGCAGCTGATTTACCTGATTTTTTTAAAGATAAAGTGAGGAGACTAGATTATAAAACAATAAGATATGAAGGTCACTATAATTGGATAGATAATAAAATAAAAAAACTAAAGGAAACCAATGTTGTTTCTCCAAACAATTTACAGAAGGTTATGGAAGAAAACATACCAAGAGTTGAAGATGATATAGTCGTCATCTTCTCTTCTGTAGAAGGCAAAAATAAAGAAGGAAAGCTTTATAGGACTGAAAAATTTTATAATATTTATCCTACTAAAGTTGGTACTGCAACACTTAGAGCAATTCAAATAACAACAGCTTCACCTTTAGCCCAAGTAGCAGAATATTTGCTGTCCGATAAAATAAAAGGAGTATACTTTCAAAGTCAAATAAATACGAATGATTTTTTTGAGGGAACATTTGTCAGTAGAATGATCAAAGAGAACAAAAGAAAACGATAAACGAATAAAGTGTAAAACAGAGAAAAAATCCATGCCAGAAGAAGACTCGACTTACGTCAAATTCCTCCGGCATGGCGAACGCACATCCACCTTGAACGAATATTTTTATACTCTATGTATTTGTATTGGTTCTTTGAAAGCTAAATTCAATAAATCAAAGGTAGTTACAATACCCAGGAGTTTGTCTTCTTTATCTACAATCGGTACCGCATGAAATAAATTCTCCCGAAAGAATCCTGCTGCAATCATTACCGTATTTTCTGGTTTCAACTTTGCAATGTCTTTCCGCATCACATCCTTTATTAGCATAGATTTAAAAAACCGATTGTTTTGTTTTTCTTCATATTTATTTTTAAAAATACTCATACTATCACAAAGCATCAGGTAGTCAGATTTGCTAAGAATACCAACTAGTTTTTGATTCTCATCGATTACAGGAAGATGATGGAAATCGTTGTTCTTAAAAACCTTAACCAAGGTTTCCAAATTATCATCAGGTGATGCGGTTACTACATTCGTAGTCATGATTTCAGAAAGTTTTGTATTATTCATCTTTTTGAATTTTAGATAAAGGGAAATTATTTTTATACAAATTTGAAATGTATAGTTATATACCTACTTCACGACCGCTTCCTTATAAAAAACGTAATTCAACAAATCATGAGCAGTCACAATACCAAGTACTTCTCCATCTTCTACAATCGGCAAAGCATGAAGCTTGTTAGATAAAAATATGTCAGCAGCAAGCCCCACGGTATCATCAGGGTCTATAATCATAGGGTTTTCGACCATTAAATCCTTAGCCGTCAGCGACCCGTAATATTTTTCATTCCAAGTACGACCAGAAGTCTGTCTGATGTTCTTATTCAGGTTCATCAACCAGTCTGCTTTACTAATAATTCCTGCCAAGCTTCCATCAATATTGATAACCGGGATATGATGAAAATCGTGTTTAGTAAAAATAGATTTCACATCTTTAAAAGGAGCATCGGGAGATACACTCACCAATTCTTTAGTCATTATTTTTTTTACAGCAATATCTAGATTCATGATAATGATTTTTTTGGTTTTAGATTTTAGTTTGTAGCGAAATAACTTTTAGTAGATTCAAAATCTCCAAAGAGATACATATATTCTAAGTAGGCAGCTTCCATCTGATTAGCAGCTTCTGCAACTTTGCAACTGTCTGCACAATCTATGGTGTCTAAAAAGTTTTTTATAAAAAACGCTAAATCAGCATGACGGGTAGCCAATGATTTTTTTTGTTCCGGTGTAAAATTGAATACCCTTTCGTCCATCTTTGTATTAGATAATTCTTTCCAAGCATCTTCAACATCATAGCACATTGGAATAAATTCTGGCCATTCCATTAAATCTAATAATGGATCATTCACTGTTTGAACCGCAATGTCAATAGTAGCTTCTAAGTCCCATAATTTGTCGAGATAATAAGTCATCCCTTCTCTCCATCGAAAATCAACCATTTCGTATCGAGCATGATCCAGTTGGATAAGCGCTAATGAAGAATCCTTGTTTTGAATAGCACAATTGGCTTCCTCTAACCAGGCATCAATCATCTGAAATGTTTCAATCCCATTGTGAGTGGACATAGCGTGTTTATCGAATTCAATATTTAGCTGTTGCCATTTTCTATCAAGTAGAAGCATCGCTCTATCGGCAGCTTCCATATCACCAATATAAGAGTAGTAAAATACAGGAATAAATGCTTGATCAAACTCCACCATAGCAGGCTTAAGAACCTCGTTGTTACAAGAACTTATTATGAAAATAAGGGAAAGGATACAAAGCGTTTTTATAATTGACTGCATGATGATTTTTATTTTTTTATTAAAAAATGCGTTAGCTAATTCTTTTTGAGATTATAATTTTCTTTAGAAATTTGGAAGCCTCTTTAATAACTCCCTTAGTTATAATTCAAAAATCCAACTTTTTAAGGCATTTCAAAATGATTATCATCAATCAAAAGGTTGATCTTTGTCAGCTTTTAAAAGGTCATTCTATTCGATCTTTATAGAAGAAGTTGTTCAAAAATGAATTGATGAATTATTTACAAGTCATTGATTCCTAATAACTTCAGCTATTTTAATTTACGTAGCTATGGCTACATAAAAGAAAATAAGCTTCGTTCTATAAATCAAGCACTTACAACTAATTTCAGAACACATTCTTGAATAACTTCAAAAAAAATAATCTTATGAAAATTCTTATTCCTGTTGATTTTTCGCCTACATCGCATAATGCAATTGAGTATGCCTACGAAATGGCAAATAAGCTGAAAGTAGAGATTGAACTCTTGCATATTATCTCTAAGAGGAAGAACTTTGACTCAGTAGTAGAGGAGGAGCTTGAAATTCAAAGACTGGAGAATGAAATGACTAAATTTAGTCGTAGATATCCAAATAAAGATACCGAAGTATTGAATGTGCAAATAACTACATTGGTGAAGATTGGGAAAATAGAAGAAGTAATTTCAAGTGTCTGTGAAAAAAATAAAATTGATTTGATTATTCTAGGGACAAAGGCGAAACACAGTATTTTAGAGTATCTGTTTGGGAGTTTTTCATCTCTTTTGATACAAACTGCGCCACGACCGATGATCATTGTTCCTGAGTTAGCGGAGATCAAACCAATTCAGCATATTGCTGTTGCAACAGATGAAGAAGAGCGAGATCAGGTAATTTTTCTTTTTGTAAAAGCTTTATCTCACCAATTGGGAGCAGAAGTAAATCAGGTATATGTTTATCCATTGCCAAGGGATATTTCTGATAAAAAAGAAGAGGTTTATAATCCAACCTTGCTGGATGAAAAGGTAGACCCTAATGCAGAGTTGACTGTTGTCCGAGACCCTTTTGTCATCAGAGGTTTAGAGTATTATATAAAAAATCATCAGGTAGATTTATTGGCACTTTATGTTCCTAAACGGAAAGGATTAAAAGCTATATTTCATAGAAGCTTAAGTAAAAGAATGGCTTTTCATACCAAAACGCCTTTGTTGATTTGGAACGAAAAGGTAAGTGCCCGGTAAGTTTTTTTGATTTGCTGAATCTTTATAAATCATGCAAAACCAATAAAGGTACTTTACTTCCAAAAGCTTCTTTCTTCGTCACACTATTGTGAAAAAGACTGCTCAAGAAGTTTCGTTTTCGACGGATCAAACATAACAAATCAGTCGTTTCCTTTTTTATGAATTCATGAATACCGTGAACCACATTTTTATCCTGAGTAAAATGAAAAGCATGATTGACCTCAGATAAATATATATCGACTCCAGCATCTATCGTGGCTAGTTCTTTGGCTTTGCCAACATGTAGAACATTGACTTTTGCCTGGTACATTTTTGCAAGAGAAACCATCGATTCGACTACTTCTGAAGTACTAACAATATTAGAATCTATTGCTAGTGTAATTTTTTTCAAAGGTTGATATTTGCAATTTTTTGGAATTGCTAAAACAGGGGCTTTTACTTTTTTGATAACACCAAGAGTATTGGTGCCTAAAAATATTTCTTTGAGGCCGCTAGCTCCTTGGGTTCCCATGACGACATAATCTACTTTAAGCTGATCGGCGTATAAACTAATTAAGTCAATCGGAGATCCTTCTATGGCTTTTGCAACGAGAAAGGTTCCATGAAACAAACTGGTCTTGGTTTCTGCAACCAATTTGGACAAAGACTCTTCCACCTGAGTTGAGATAAATTGGCTAACATCAGCCATCATTCCGGTTTCACCAATAACTTCATAAACATGAACCAAATGTATCGTACAATCCGCAAATTGATTGGCAATATTTACTGCATAATCTAAGGCGGTTTTGGCATGTTCGGAGAAGTCAGTAGGGACAAGGATGTGTTTCATGTTTATTGTGGCAAATGGTAAATTAATAATGGCTTATGAGATCTCATAGCCAATTTTTTGGTCATACTTTGACCAAAAGTAGATTCGATTATTTTTCGGTGTTTATTGACCAATACGATTAAATCAATATTATTTTCATCACTATAATTCAAAAGACCTTTCATCACTGAGTGGTATTCAATTGTTGCAAGGTTAAAAGAAAATTTAGGATCCCCATCTTTAAAAAGGGTATCAAAAATTTCATCTTCAACCGCTTCATAAGCCAATCGATCTTTTTGTTTTTTACTAATATTTATAAAGTGAAGCGCAGCAGTAAAATTAGTGTTGAAATCCAAGATTTTTTCTACTAGTGATTTGTCAGCAGAATCTAAATTACTGGCATAAAGAATGTTTTTAATAGGAAAAAATTTAGCGCCTTTGGGTACCAGTAAAACTGGGCAAGCAGCCTTTTGGGCTACTTCAGATGAGATTCTGCCAAATAATCTGTCGACAGCATCACTTTGTCCAGTGCTCCCCATGATGATCATGAAAGTATCCTTTTCTTCGCTGATATCGACGATGGATTTGATTGGAAGCCCTTGGATAACTCTTGACTTCGTTGCAATTTTTTCTAATGTATTTACTTCAGAACGCTTAGGATAAATGGTTATAAAATCATTCATCAACCTATTTAAAAATTCAGGGGTACTCTTTCGATTATCATCTTGGTCGATAGAGTCGTAACTGCCAAAATTTATATGGACAACTTCGATGGTTTTATTAAAAATCTTAGCGATCTCTCTTGCATATAAATAGGCATTTTGAGAAGCTGCAGAAAAGTCAATAGGGACAATTATCTTCTTGCTCATGATATAATATTTTAAACTATCGTATTTGAAAACTAATTTATAAATGAGCGAATGAGTGAATTAATAAAGAAGTGAATACCCGATTAAATGAAAAAAGAACAAGCTCAGAAACTAAGAGTTCCTCAAGCATTCACTTATTCGAAAATTCACTCATTCAAATAAGAAATATTGAATCAAATACTATGATTCAAAATAGTGTTGTAATATTTTTTTATGACATACTTTAACTAGCAATATCATCCAAATGCAAAATTAACAAAGGCGTCTTTGTATGAAAAATCATATCCTTTGTAATGCTTTTATGGCGGATACTATCGAAGAAGTTTCTATGTCTGGTTACAATGACCATGAGGTCAATATTATTTTTGCTGGTGTATCGATCTAAACCTTCCCAAACTTTTTCACTGACAACAGTAGCCATCTCGAAATCCAAATCCGGAGCTATTTTATTAAATAATTTTTCTAATACCAATTCTTGAATTTTATTCTCCTCATGGCTTTTCTTTTTACTAACATGAACCATATGGATGTTTGCTTCAAATTTTTTGGCGATTTCTGAAACCTCCCGAAGCATTCTTCCATTTGCAGATTCATAATTGCCAGCATAAAGAATATTTTTAATGCCATCAAACTGAGCATTAGGAGGTACCAACCAGATTGGACAATGAGCTTTCATTGCTACATCACTTGAGACACTACCAAAAATCTTATCGAGGACACCACCTTTGCCGGTTGTTCCCATTACGATCATATCGGTGTCTTTTGCTTCGGATATTTTTATGATCTCATCTTTTGGAAAACCAATCTTGATGATTTTTTCAACCATGTTTTTTTCAATCACACTTTCTACTGAAGTTGGATGATCATTTTGAATAAAAGCATCGAGTTGATCATTTTTATAAGCTTTTAATTCTTCAATGTTTGGTGTATTGATCCCATTTAGACTATCTACGCTTGGATAGCAAGCATGCATTACTTTTACCTGTCCTCCAATGTATTCTGCCAAATCACAACCATACAAATAAGCATTGTGAGCAGTCTTGGAAAAATCTGTAGGAATGACGATGTTTTGCATCTTTTGCGTATGTTGATTCAGGTAATTTAAAATTGAATTTTTAATTTCATGAGTATCGGGGATATGATTGTTTTGCTCTAATAAAATTGTATCGTTTATCATTAGAGCAGGAACTGCGGATACCTGAAAATCCACAATAGCATCGACCTTATTGACTTCCTCCAATTTATTTTGTAGGTTCAAATCTTTCAATACTTGTCGGGTAGTGGTTCTCCATGATTCATAATTTTTATCACCCCGAATCCCAATGAGCTTAATCTTATTCATTTCAATATTTTTTACACTTTTACAGGCTCTTCAGATAGCGCTTTAATGATATCATAAGTGGTAATGATTCCTGTCAATTCGTCATTTTCAATAATTGGAATGGCATGAAATAGATTTTCACTAAAGATTTTTAATGCCACACTAATTCGATCAGTAGGAGTTAATTTAGCAATCCCCGTTGTCATGATATCTTTTGCAGTATGAGTTTTTAAACGAGTTTTATTTACGATATCATCAAAATTAGTCTCACTATAACCCTTCATAAAAAACAAAAGATCACTTTTACTAATGATGCCAACAAGTGTCTTGTAACGTACCACTGGAAGATGGTGAATTCTATTATTATTAAAAATAGATTTTACTTGATCAAGGCTATCTTCAGGATTTACCGTAAATAATTTAGTAGTCATTAAGGTTGAAACTGGCGCTAATACATTCATTGTATCCTTTTTTTAAGATGATGAAACCTAGACTAAATTTTCTTCAGCTTTTAAATAAGTCTATTAAGTTTCGATACTTCAAATTTGAGTATTTTTAGACGTTTGAAAAATGATTATTGTCAAAATGCAAGATGATTTTTATCACTGTCATCGGACTTTTTAAAAAATGATAATAGAAAAGTGCTGAAGTTTGTAGTATTTGCCAGCTTTTCAGTAGTTTTTGAACTTTTAAAGATTATTAATAGTTGTTCAATATTAAAAATACCAAATTACCCAGTATCAACTATTTTGTAATTATGCTAAAAATCTAAAGCTTATGAAATTTGTAATCATCTTCGGACCTAGCGCAGTTGGGAAAATGACGGTCGGAAAAGCATTAGCAGAAAAAACCGGACTTAAATTATTTCATAATCATATGTCTATCGAAGCGATTCGTCCTGTCTTTGATTTTGGAACGCCAGCTTTTAATCGACTCGTGACGATGATCAGAATGGAGACTTTCAAAGAGATGGCAAAGAGTAAAGAAGCAGGAATGATTTTTACTTTTGTTTGGGCTTTGGATTTACCATCAGAATTTGAATACATCAATCGAGCCGTGAAGATATTTGAAGAAGTGGGAGCAGAAATAATTTACGTAGAATTAGAAGCTTCTTTGGAAACACGATTGGTGAGAAATAAACATGAAGCTCGATTACTAGAAAAACCTTCTAAGCGAAATATGGAAATGGCAGAAAAAGTGCTGTATAGTGAAAATGACCATGACTTGAATACGACAGAAGGGACTTTCAATCGAGCCAATCATTTAAAGATCAATAATGAAAATTTGAAACCAGAGGAAGTTGCTCAAATTGTTTTCGAGCATTTCAATTGGTAGAAAGTGATTCAGGAGATGATTGGATTCATCTCCTGAATTTATGCTATTTGTTTTCTTTTTTGCCTGTTTTAAAATTATAAGTCATCATCATAGTCTCTCCTTCGTAGGCTGCGATCACATCCTCTGATTGTTTTTCTAATTTGCTGTATTTTGCTGGAAATATTTCTTTACCTTCTCTATTAAATAAACCATAAAAAATTCCTTTTTGTGCAATTACAAATTCTCCTTTAAATCGCTTCTTAGCAAAAGTAACCATTTTGATCTGATCATATTCGAAGCTTAGGAGCAGTTCGTTTTTATGATTGATGCAGCCATATTTTGCACCCTTTTTTGCAATCATACAAAGAGACATGTTTCGAGGAAGTAGATCATATTCATAAGGAATAATCGGCTCCTTTTCAAAAGGAGAAATGAAGCCATATTTGTTTCCTTCTTTCATTCTTTGGCTATCAAGTTCAGCACATTCTCCATTCTGTGTTTCACTATCTTTTTGAAATACTCCAGAAAACGCATCTACTAACCATTCATCATAATAGACCAAGTTACAACCATAGGTTTTTTTCTTGTATTTGCTGGAAAGTAGTTGATAAGTAACCTTTCCATAACTGTCGTTTTTTGTAGTAGGAATCCATTTGAGATTTATTTTTAAATCTGGATCATCGAGATTTAGTCCTTCTTTTTTAGCAAGTTCCAATATTTTCTTTGGAGATATAAAATTTTGCTTGGATTCATTTTTTATTAAACCTCGTGTCATATTGACCTTGTTAGAATATCTATTATCTAGGGCATGGACCATATTCCCAAGGCTGTCTAATCGGATAACAATTATATCAAAGTACTTATCATCATCCATGACGATATTGTAAACGAAGTCTGCGTAAGTAACTCGCTCAGGATTTGGAATAAACCAACCTTCGCTTTTTAGCTTAGGATTGGGTAAACCATTATTTCGACGATAGACACGGGACTGTGGATAGTATCCAGTAGATTTAGAATAATCGTGTCTGATGTTTTCTTTGAAAAACTTTTTGCCATAAGATTTGATCGCAATCTCATCTGCTTTTTTCTTTAAATTATTCAATACCTTAATGGTGTGGGGATTAGCTGATAATTGTTCGGTTCTACCTGTTCCATTGGCGTAATTTTTATATACCAACTCTTTACCGGATTCATCATATTTGAAATATTCTTCGATTTTAGAGTAATGATCAGCACAACCAGGAGAATCAATTCTTGGATTTAAGTGAGGGATGCCAACATAAGATTCTTGGAGTTTTTTATTAGAAAAATAATTTTTGAAAGTGACTTTGTTTTTTCCTCTTTTCCAAGTTTTTGTAATGATCCTTTTTTTAGGACGATAAAATTGAACGACACCTTGAGTGTCTCCAAGCAAGATGAAAACCGAATCACTTACTACATTCGACTTATAGCAAAGACCTTGAATACTTCCTTTATGAGGGTAGTGAGCTTCCATAACCACAACTCCTTTCTTTTTAAATTCTTTTTTAAAAATGCCTGATTCGTCTTTATGGATTTCGATATCATCATAATCAATCTTTGGGAATTGAAAGGTTTGAGCTTTTAGAGTAAAACAGAAAACCATTGCGCACAAGAATACTAAATATTTTGTCATTGTAATTTGTTGTAGTAATAACTATAATTGATTTGGTTTAAAATGAACCAGTAAGTTCAATAGCTAACTAAAGAGACCGCTTGGTATCCTACTTATATACCTTTAGTTATCCTTTTATAACCGCAAATTTATAAAAAAGAAATGTATCTTTAGTTCTTAAAAAATAAATCTAAATCATGAAAAAGTACTGCTTTCTTTTCTTTTTAATTTCAATATTTCAAACCAGTTTCGCTCAACAAAACGAACTCAGCCTGGAAGATGCGATCATTGGCCGTTTTACAAGACTAGCACCTGAACGATTAAGCAATCTCCAATGGGTTGGAGATTCTGAAATGGTTTCTTGGAGAGCCAAGGAAGGCGATAAAATGATGATCCGAAGGCCAGGTACTCGAGCCCCGATTTTGGAAATCCCATTGTCGGATATAAATACTGCATTGAATCTGGAGTTAAAACGAATGCCTGCCGTCAATTGGATGACAGAAGACCTTTTCTATTTTCGAAGTAAAGGTTCTTTTTATCAATATAATAAAAATACGAAAACAGGAAAGTTAGTCTTGACTTTACCTGAAGCAGCCGACAAAGTTGACTTTCACAGTGGAAGTAGTAATGTAGCTTTTATCATCGATAATAATGTTTACGCCATCACGGCTGCTGGAAAACGAAAAGCAATTACGACTAATAAAGATCCTAACATTGTTAGTGGACAAGCAATTGCTCGTCAGGAATTTGGTATTGTAAAAGGCACTTTTTGGTCGCCAAAAGGAAATCGTCTGGCTTTTTATCAAAAAGATGAAACCGATGTTGCCGATTATCCATTACTTGATATTACAACAACTCCAGGAAGCTTGACGACGATCAAATATCCAATGGCTGGACAAAAAAGTGAATACGGAAAGGTAGGAATTTATGATACTAAAAATGATCAGACTGTTTATTTAAAAGTTGAAGGACCAAAAGATCAATACTTAACAAATGTTGGTTGGGGACCTGAAGAAAAGTTTGTCTACGTTGCTGTTGTCAATAGAGATCAAAACCACATGTGGCTCAATAAATATAATGCGTCCACTGGAGAATTAGTAAAGACTCTTTTTGAAGAAACGCATTCGAAATATGTAGAACCTGAAAACGCAGTTTGGTTTTTACCTAATAAACCAAATGAATTTTTATGGCTAAGCGAACGTGACGGTTTTATGCATGCATATCATTATAACACGGATGGAAATTTTTTAGGACAAATCACAAAAGGGAAGTGGTTGGTTCAGGAAATTTTAGGTTTAGAAAAAGATGGTAAAAAATTACTAGTCGTTGGTACTGATGAAAGCGGTTTGAATAATAATGTTTATTGTGTGAATTTTAAAAATGGAAAGTCAGAAAAAATTTCCAAGCAAGAAGGTATACATCGTTACCAATTGAATGGCCAAGGTAAAGGTTTGATTGATACTTGGTCAAATTTAAATACCGTTTATTCAGCAGATGTGATGAGTCTCAAAGGCAAGAAAATCGAAAATCTGAAGACCTCTGCGAATCCATTAAGTGATTACAAAATTGGAACGACAGAACTTCTCGAGATCAAATCAAAAGATGGCGTTACACTTCATGCTCGAATGATTAAACCTAGTCATTTTGATGCTTCGAAAAAATATAAAGTATTGGTCTATGTTTATGGAGGCCCTCATGCGCAGATGGTTACGAACCGCTGGATGGCTGGGGCACCACTTTGGATGCATTACATGGCCGAAAAAGGATACCTCATTTTTACATTAGATAATCGAGGATCAGCAAACAGAGGTTTTGAATTTGAAAATGTGATTCATCGAAACCTTGGAGATATTGAAGTCGAAGATCAAATGGCTGGTGTCGATTATTTAAAAACATTACCTTATGTTGATGCAGATAAAATGGCTGTGCATGGTTGGAGTTATGGAGGATTTATGACGACTTCGTTGATGCTTAAAAAACCAGGTGTGTTTAAAGTAGGTGTAGCCGGAGGCCCTGTAACCGATTGGAAATATTATGAAGCCATGTATGGTGAACGTTATATGGATCGTCCAGAAGAAAATCCAGAAGGATATAAAAAAGCAAACTTGCTTAATCACGTTACAAATTTAGAAGGCGATCTTTTACTCATTCACGGTACTGTTGATCCGACAGTGGTCATGCAGCATAATTTGGCACTTGTTCAAAAGTTTGTTGATGAAGGGATCCAAATAGATTTTTTTCCATATCCAATGCATCCGCATAATGTGAGAGGAAAAGATCGAATTCATTTGATGGACAAGGTACTTCGTTATGTCGAAGATAAATTAAAATAAACTTTGTGTCTCGGAAATCTCGTTGAATCTCAATGTCGCCTTTGTTTTTCTGTGTCCAAAAATAAAAAGTAATAAAAATGAAAAAATCAATCCTCCTTTTAATCCTCCTTTTTCCTTTAGCTATTTACGCTCAAGGCCCTAGTGCTGATTTCGTTTTCGGAGACCCATTACCTGATGCACCAGAGCTTTCTGCACGAGGCGTACATAAAGTAGGTGTTCAAACCTTAGACTTCGTCAATAAAGGTCAGGTTGATATTTTAAACATAGTAGAAGGTAAAGCACCACTTTACGATCGGCCCATTAAAGTTGAAGTCTGGTATCCAGCAAGTCTAGAAGAAGGTGTCGAGGAGTCGATTATTTATGATCAGGTGATGGGAACTGCTAATGATCCAAAGCGACCTTTGATTCCATTTACTTTTAAAGGGAGAGCAGTTAGAGATGCAAAACCGAATTTGAAAACAGAAGCTTATCCATTGGTGATTGTCTCACATGGATATGTAGGCTCAAGGTTTTTACAAACTTATCTAACAGAAAATTTAGCGTCGAAAGGATATGTTGTGGTAGCCATCGATCACACCGAATCTACTTTTCAGGATGCTAATAAATTTGAAAGTACCTTACTCAATCGATCCAAAGATATTTCCTTTGTGCTCAATCAAATTGCAGGATTAGGAGAAAGTAAAAGTGATCACTTTTTGTCAGGCTTAGTCAATGCAGACCAAACTGCTCTTATCGGATATTCCATGGGAGGCTATGGTGTTTTAAATGCTGGCGGTGCAGGCTATAGTGATTTCGCGGTTAACTTTTTTAAAGTCATGACAAAAGGAGGAACAGCAATCGAATCCTTGTCTAGTACTAATGTCGCCTATCAAAAGTCTCTCGATCCAAGAATTAAAGCGATCGTCGCTTTTGCTCCCTGGGGAAAAGAACGTGGTGTTTGGGATGCAGAAGGAATGAAAGGCCTGAAAATTCCAACCTTTTTTATCGCTGGAGATCAGGATGATATTTCAGGTTATGAAAAAGGTATCAAAGCATTATATACGGAATCAGTAAATGCAGATCGTTATCTCTTAACTTATGCAAATGCTCGCCACAATATAGCTCCTAATCCTCCTCCGGTAGAATCTCTACAACCAGGTTTGCACTTTGATGAGTATTATAGATATGCAGAACCTGCTTGGGATGAACGTCGGATCAATAACATCAATCAACATTTTATTACTGCTTTTTTAGGTGTTAATTTAAGACAAGAAGATTTTGGAAAATACCTTGATTTAAATGAAAATGCAAACAAAGAATTATGGACTGGATTTAAACCGAGGTCTTGTACTGGCTTGGAGTTGTTGCATGCATTACCAGAATAACAGAGCAGAGTTTAGGAGGTGAATCGATTCACCTCCTAAATTTAAATAGAAAAGTAGTTTCCATTTGACCTTTCAACAGTTTGCTGTTTAGGATTTTTTTTGAAAAAAATCACTACCTTAACAATAGAATAGAATAACCAGTTTTAAAATAAGGTAAACTATGAGCAAACAAACCATCTTAATAGGGATAGCTATGCTATTGTCCTTCACTTCTTTTACGCAGATTTCCTTTTCAAATCAAACGGCTGATTTATTATCAGATACAACAATTTATAGTGGCTGTGCTATGGGAATTGCCGATATGAATGGCGATAGTCTAGATGACATTGTACGCTTGGAAAATGCCCGAATTTTATATATTGAATATCAACAAAGTGATGGGTCGATGTTTGAGCAATATTTGCATGGTTCGACTGGAGGAGGATCTGAATGGAGTTTATGTATAGCTGATGTAGATATGAATGGTTATAACGATATTTTAACCGGAGGTAGTTTTAATGATTTAAAAGTATTTAAAGCAAACAGTGCAGGAACTACTTATACTTCTACAACTCTTGTTAACTCTGATATATTTTTACAGGGTTCTAACTTTGCAGACATTGATAATAATGGGACTATTGATATTTTTGCTTGCCATGATATTGGTTTGTCGAGACCTTATAATAATGATGGAGATGGAAATTTTACATTTGATATAAATCTGATTAATACGGAATCAACAGTACCTTCTGATAATTCCGGAAACTATGGTTCTATTTGGACAGACTATGATAATGATGGAGACTTGGATATGTATCTTTCTAAGTGTCGTTTAGGTGTGAGCGATCCGATGGATGGACGGAGGATCAACATGTTATTTCAAAATGATGGAAATAATAATTATACCGATGTAGCAGAAGCAGTAGGACTTCGACCATTGGCACAAAGTTGGGCAACGGATTTTGCGGATATTGATAATGATGGGGATTTAGATTGCTTTATTATTAATCATGATATTACGAGTCAGCTTTATGAAAATAATGGTGATGGGACTTTTACGGATATAACTGCAACGAGTGGTATGACTGCAGATTTAGTAGCATTAGGATATGGAATACAATGTATTTTTGACGACTTTGATAATGATTGTTTTGTTGATCTTTTAGTGACTTCATCATCTGGAGGAGAGCACTTCCTTTTTAAAAATAATGGAAATTTGACTTTTAATTCTATTGTCGATCCTTTTCCAACTAGTTTTAAAATACAAAGTGCGACAGTAGGAGATTTAAATAATGATGGTTTCTTGGATGTGTATGCTGGTTTTGCGAATGGATTTAATGGACCCGCATCTTCTCGTCCGGATAAGTTATTTATTAACGAAGGTGTTGACAGTAGTTTTTTTAAATTACAATTAAAAGGAGAAACTTGTAACATCAATGCAATTGGAACTCGGGTAGAAATTTACGGAGATTGGGGAATGCAGGTCAGAGAAATTCGATCAGGAGAGAGCTATGGTGTGATGACTTCTCTTGAAATGCATTTTGGATTAGGAGAGGCGACGACTATAGATAGTATGAAAATTCGTTGGCCAAATGGAGTACTTGAAAAGATGTGTGGGATTGCGAGTAATCAAATAATGGTGATGACTGAAAATAATTTGCCAGCCTTATTGGATAGTGATTTTACTTTTGATGAAAACGATGTGGAAGTAACCTTTACTGATGTTTCGAAAGGGATTCCAAATACCTGGGCATGGGATTTTGGAGATGGGACGACATCTGCTGAACAAAATCCGATTCACACCTTTCCGGATGCTGGTCCTTATACGATTACTTTGACCATCAGTAATGACTGCGAGACTTCAGTTCATATGATGGATTGGGAATTGGCACCCTTGCCCTTAGATCTACTATCCTTTTCAGCAAACCTCATTGAACGAGATAATGTAGAGGTGAAATGGGTCAGTGAGAACGAAATTAATTTCGATCACTATGAATTAGAACGTAGCCAAAATTTTCAAAATATTCAAAAACTTGTTGAGGTTCAAGGAGTAAATACTATTTTCCAAAATCGATATAAATGGATTGATGAGTCACCTTTGTTCGGAGATAATTATTATCGTTTAAAGCAAGTTGATGCTGACGGTTCTTTTAAATATTCGGATTGGGTAAGTATCAAAATTAATATTAATAGTCAGAGTGTAAGTGTATATCCAAACCCTGCTCAAAATAAATTATTCATTAATACAGAACATGCATCTGATTATTCTTTTTCTATAATTAATGCTACTGGAAATTTAGTTTTAGAAAATAAAAAGATATCCGGAGATTTTGAAATAGATATCTCTACTTTAGGAAGTGGAGTTTATATTTTAGAAGCAAATTCGGAAAAAGGAAGAGCGTTTGTTCGGTTTATAAAATTATAAGCTTCAATGCTTTTAAAATTTTATCTTTGAAATTTTTGTAATTCTGAAATAAAAATAATTTGAATATTTTTCGTTTTAATAAAAAGTATTTCCTTTTTGCTGTCATTCTATTTATCATAGAAGTGTTGATTGGTATGTATGTGACTGATCAATTCATAAGGCCATATGGCGGCGATTATTTAGTGGTGATATTGATCTATTATTTTGTAAGAGCATTTATAAAAAGCTCCGCAGGTACTGTGGCGATTGGGGTGTTGATATTTTCTTTTGCAGTAGAAATTGCTCAGTATTTTAAAATCGTGGAAGTGATCGGACTGAAAGGAAATCGACTTGCTGAAATCGTTATAGGAACAGGTTTTAGTTGGTGGGATATGTTGGCCTATACGCTAGGAGTTTTGACGGTTTACCTTATCGATAGAGGGGAGTGAATCTCGACTTCCGCCCATTTGATGCACCGCATCAAGTTATATCAATGCTCGATTTGACAATGAAGTATCTGTGATTTTGTGAGAGATGAAGAGTGAAGTTTTATTTTTGTAAATAATTTTTTGAGAATGAATTTAATAAAAGAACTCAAGGAAAGGATAGATCGTTTTGAGCCGAATATTTGGAAGAAAGATATTTTGTTGAAAAGGAATGAGTTTTTAAAAGTAAAAGGAAGTACAGATTCGAATTTGTATTATGTTCTGAATGGGAGTCTGCGGGTTTTTATAGAAGATGAATATGAAGAACATACGATTAGGTTAGCTTACAAAGATTCTTTTTTTGGAGCCTTAGATTCTTTTATTACAGAAGGTCCTTCTCCTTTTTATATACAAGCCATTAAAAAATGTGAATTGCAATCTGTTTCAAAAAAACAGTTTATGCAATTTATAGAAAGCGATCCTTCTAACCTGTCTCTTTGGCTGAAAATTTCTGAGCAACTAATTTATCAATCGATGGAAAGAGAAGTCGATATACTCACGCATTCTCCTTTAGAACGATATCAAAGGGTATTGGCAAGGAGTCCACAGTTGTTTCAGGAAATTCCTGGAAAATACATTGCTTCATATCTTCGAATGACTCCGGAAACTTTTTCGCGCATTAAAAAATCTTGATCTCAATCAATTTTTTTTATTCAAAAAGAAATGATCTTTGTAAATAAAAAGAAATGACTTTTCAATCAACAGACTTAATCGAAGATCTGATCTCCAGGACGAAAGAAGTACTCAATCAAGCGATCGAACTTCAACAAATAGGGGAGGAGCAACTCAATTGGAAACCAGAAGCATCCAGTTGGAGTATTTTAGAATGTATTGAACATTTGAATCGTTACGGCGATTTTTATTTACCAGAGATTAAAGAGCGAATTCAAAATTCTAACACTAAG
>CAKZTD010000129.1 GCA_937921595.1 uncultured Saprospiraceae bacterium | reverse complement strand
AAATATGGATATCAAAGAGAAGATTACAAAATCAGAAACTCGAATTTTCAGAGCAGTATTTCCAAATACGACGAATCATTATGATACGCTTTTTGGTGGGAATGCGATGCAATTGATGGACGAGGTAGCTTTTATTACGGCGACGAGGTTTAGTCGTAAGAAAGTGGTTACCGTGAGTTCGAGTAAAATTGATTTCAACAGACCGATTCCGAGTGGGACATTAATTGAATTAGTTGGAAAAGTATCCAGAGTCGGAAACACAAGCCTCGATGTGCATGTTCAAATTTTCATTGAGCAAATGTATTCTGAAATTCGGGAAGAAGCTATTGAAGGGACTTTTACTTTTGTAGCAGTGGATGATGATAAGAATCCGATAAAAGTGATTTAGAAAGAGATTGAGTTTTAATCAATATTATATTTCTTTTTATTCTCTTCACTCAAGTCCGAAACACCAATTTTATCCAGTAATTGTATAACTCTTTCTTTTTTGATTACAGGCCAAAGTTTTATACGTTGGTCAGATCCGGCAGTAAAAATCCATTGATCATCTGGTGAAAAACAAATATCATTGATTGTATTTTTATGGCCTAATATGCTCGAGACTAAATTACCATCCATATCCCAAATTTTAGCCGTATTGTCCGATGAAGCAGTAGCTATCATTTCTCCATTGTGAGAAAATATTGCTTTTTGCAAACTGTTTTCATGACCCGATAAAGTATGAAGTAGTCTTCCTTCTTTAGTCCATAAAATTGCCGTTTTATCCTCACTAGAAGTTAGTACATGCTTCTCATCTGGTGAAACAACAACCGTTTGCAACCCTTTTAAATGTCCCTTTAAAACAATAGAGGATCCAAAACTTGAGCCTTCATTCATGTTCCATATTCTCGCCGTTTTATCTTCACTAGCGGTTACTAAAAAATTTCCTCTTTCCGAAAATACCGCATCAAGGACTAAGCTTTCATGCCCTTCCATTGTTTGAAACAAATCCCCTTTTCTATCCCAAACCTTCACCGTTGCATCTGCAGATCCCGTTATAATGTATTTTCCATTCGGAGAAAATTTGGCACACAGCACTGGTCTTTTATGGTCGCTCAGAGTAAATAAAAGTCTACCTTTTGTATTCCATACTTTTGCCGTATTATCATGAGAAGCAGTGACCAATTGTTGACCATCAGGAGACCACTCTATTCCGCCTACTTGTGAAGTATGTCCAGATAATGTTGTTATCAAAACTCCTGTCGTATCCCATATTTTACCTGTATCATCATAAGATCCTGTAGCCACAAAACTATCATCAGGAGAAAACGACATACAAATAACTCCTCTATCATGTTCCATTAGTCTTGCGATTTTCCGGACTTGAGGTATTTCGGTTGCGGTGTACTCCCATAAGGCAGCAGTCCTTGAACCATTAGTTGCTATTTTTTTTCCATCGCTCGAAAACCTACCTCCGAATACCTCTTCAGAAGGTGTTGGAAAATCTAATACATGATTCTCTATTTTAAGCCATTCTTTAACTGTTTTATCATCTTCTGAAAAACTTAAAACGTGGTTTCCATCTGGATGAAACATGGCGGAGGTTACCTTTTCAAAATGACCAGACAAAGTCGCATCTAAACTTCCATCAAGGTTCCAAATCATAATAGTATTATCTACAGAAGAGCTTAAGATTTTTTTGCCATCCGGAGAAAAATCAACAGAAAGAACGCTTGCATGATGGTCATCAATGTCAGCCAATATGTTACCTTTCAAATCCCAAATCTTAGCCGTTTTATCCGGAGAAGAGGTTGCAATTAATTCACCATTTGGAGACCAGCTTATATCTTTGACGAAATCTTTATGACCAATCAAATCAACAATTTTTTGTCCTTCCCAATCCCAAACTTTTACTTTAAATTTTGGGCTAGCAATTGCGAAGTAATTTGAAGAACAGCTAACGACACGTACATTAGCATCTAAATTTTCTATACGTTTTATAACTTCACCATTTTCGTCTCTTACTTGGAATGATCCGTTTTTGTTGATCGTTAAGATTCTTGTTCCATCAGGAGAAAAATTCGCATAATAGATTTTATGATTTGGTTCGTCTATCTCTTTTTCCAATTGCCAATCTTTATTCCACAACATGGCTTTACCATCTTTTGCACAGGTCAATACTCGCTGTCCATCAGAAGAAAAATTTGCCATCAAAAGTGTTTTTTTGTGCCCACTCAAAATCGCAATAGGTTTTGAATCTTTAGTCAAGCCTTCAAGTTTATAAACTTCGACTTCATTCTCTCTACCTAAGACTAAGAGGTGTTTTTCATCATTAGAAAAAAAGACTCGCTTTCTTGGCTTATTGGCACTAATTAAAAAATTCCGAATAAAAGTACCATCCCTCTTTAATAAACAGGCCTTCTTATTCCAGGCATTGACCAGCATATAATTCCCCAAAGGAGAATAATAAGCGGAGAGCAAAGCACTTTCCTGACAATTAAAATCTTGTATATAAAAATAATGTTTGGGAGAATTCGTCGCTTTATAATAAGTCCAAAACAAGCCCTTTACCGCATCTTCGTCATCATCTAAACTCAGGGCAGCTTTGATCAGACCATAGCCCTTGGTAACATCATTTTTATTTTGAGTTTCAAAAACAGAATGAGCGGTCAATGCATTAGATTGTGCAAACCGACTTTGTTGCTGTGCTACCTTATTCAATTGAATAGCTTTAAACAAAGCTATAGATGCAACAAAAAACAACAGAAATCCTAATCCTGCCAAAATATTTGCTCTCCGTCTTTTCTTTTTTTCTATTTCAAATGCTCGATGTTCTGCTTCTAATTTTTTCGCATTTTCAATCTTCTCTTCTGCTCTTTTTCTTTTCTCATATGATTTTAAAATCGGAGCAACTAAGGTATCATGACTCACTTCATAAGCTTTACCTAAGTGTGTATTCTCTGCTCGAATAAGTCTACAATTTCTCAATCTTTGCAAAAGTTCTTCAGAGATTTCAAATTGATTAATTGCTCCAACCTCAGATACACTTACCCGGCTTCCGTCAATAATTAATCCTTCTTCAATAAACTTACGAGCAAGCGTTTGTTCTTCTTGATTTCCTATTTTACGAATCTCTCTTTCATAATAATCATTAAGAATATCGTCTATCCCTTGACTACCGCCGTAGAAATCCGAAGTAACAATTATTTGGTTTTTTTCTTCCATTTTTTCATACAATTAATGACCTCCTTGCTGCCGGCCCCAGACTTCACGTTCTATTTGTTGACACAATATCTGTAATTGAAAAGATTCTATTTCTCCATTCTCATTACTTAAATGAGAAAGTATTTCTTGAAGTACTTCTTCTTGATATTTAAATGGATCAACCAAAAAACTATCCCCTACAAGGCTAGCAGGTTCGATAATCGCATCCTTCGCTTGATCAATCTTAAGAGGTTTTAAATGATATCGATCTCTCAAAATTGTTGGAATTTCCGTTGATAATTCGTCCAACAAACTTAATCGGTCAGATCGGATAGACATCAATACCTTAGCAGGAATAGGACTGAACCAGTTTAACTGTTCTTTCGTTCGTTCTCTCCTCGGAATCGCTCTCATTTGAGATTGCACCTCATCGGGAATGCGATTATTAACCAGATTGGCTAAGGTTGAAGCTAATTCTTTTTGCCTATTTGTACTATGATTAAAAAACTCTTCAAATTGATCAAAAATAAATACTGGGGTTTTCGGATTTTCCTCATCTCCAAATCGACAGGCTCTAATATATTCCCAAAGTCCAACATTGGGATTAACTTCTGAAGCGTGTTGATTAAATATTGACGACTGGTAAAAAGGTTTTAATGCTTCTTTTACAAAATCGGCAGGCGTATAATTTGTATCCTGAAAACGAACTTGGACAAAACAATAATTATCTTTTTCCATCCGAGGAATCAAGCCTGCATTTATGAGCGAGCTTTTACCAATTCCCGATTTTGCAAAAAGGACAACAAGCGATTTTATCTTTATCATGCTCTGCAGATCAAGACATTCTTCTTTTCTTCCGAAGAAAAGTTTTTGTTCTTCTTTTTCAAAAAAACGAATTCCTGGATAGCGATTTCTTATTTGATTTAACATTAGACAAAAATATTATTTTTCAAATCCTGAACAATTTGTTGATAGGCATCATCAGTACTATTCCAAAAACTACTATTAACTGGATTCTTATTTGAAGGTAAAATTGGAAAGTTTTTCCATTCCCCTTCTTCAATATCCGAGGAGCGAATCAAGGTTAAAAATATTTTCAAACCTTCCTTTTTTCGTTCTAGGATTATGGGCATTTCGAACTCAAATATTTTTTCGGACGAAAGAAAATCTGCACTCATTAAACAGCAAACTAGTTCTGCTTCTTCTAGTTTTGTAGTGGTCATTTCTTCAACATCAGATCCATACTCTATTTTTCCTTTGTGCCATATTTCTAAATAGTTATTTCGTTCTAATTCACTAAGGTGTTTTAAAAATTCATCCCTGTAACTTTCATCTTTATCAGAATATAACACGACCATTTTTTTAGCCTTTTGTGGAGTAGAAGCAATCTTCTCCTCCGTGGCTTCTTCTTGATATCTTCCTACCAACTCTTTTACAAATTCGAGCACTTTGTTTTCAACAAATCGGAATCGGTAACAATCTTCAAAAAAGGATTTAGTGATATTACTTATTGGATAATTTTCAAGGTCAGGAGCATAACCTGAATTAAGATTTTCTATTTGTAGACTATCTAACAATAACGGAAAACGCCAATCTTCGATATTAAATCCAAGAAAGAGGTAAGTTTTTCTATCATCAAATTCACTTATAACTTTGTGAGGAATCGGCGGATTGCCACGAACCACATTTTTTATAAACTCTACCCGTTCTTTTTTTGTAAATATTAAGGATTCGGGATCGTCAATACTTCCAAATAAATTATAGACCAACACTTCATCCGAAGAAAAAGGAGGTATTTTTTCGTCTCTATCTTTTTTAAAATTATAATGTAAAAAATGAGCTTGTTGGGTACCTTCTTCAAGTAGTGCCTTTTGCATAAAATTATCTGGTGTGGTGTTGACAACAAGATGAAAGGGAAGCTTAGAAAGCAATTGAAATATCTCAGGTACTTCCTTAGTCTGTTCTTTAAAAAAAGTAATTGCTTCATCCTCCAGATCAATCCTTCGAATATCTGGAATAGTCATAAATCGTTGAGCGATATAAGGAAGATTTGCAACTGCTTGTTGCTCAAAAGGAATAGATTCCTCTTTTAATTCAGATACAAGATGCTTGGAAAAAGCTTCAGTCAATGGCTCTCCTTTTACCATTGATAAACCAGGACCTAACATCAAGATGCATCGTTGATTTTGGATATCCTTGACAAGGGTTCTCCATTGGCGGTCTTTCATTTGAGGCGTTCTTTGAGGCTTAACTATATAGCCAGGCAAAATTTATGGCTGGTTAATTTATTATTTATACTCTTAAAAAAGCATAACCAACCCATTAATCATCAGGTAGTTATACTGATTCTTTGTATTTAATAATAAGATTGCTCTGTCTATTTAGTTCGATTTTCCTACTGGAAACCATTGTAAGATAAGAGAAGCGACTGAATTTTCATAAATATAGGGATCTCTTTCTTACTTAATACCGTATGAAATACTGCAATGGTCGTGTATGTAGAAAGAATAGAGAAGGCATTTAGGAAATGTAGAAAGGGATAGTTGAATGATTATGCATCTCTTTTATTCAATGGAATGATCTTTTTTTTCTTTCCGATTCAACAAATCCATGTTGATGATAATCGCCAGATTCATAAAAAAGAAAGAGCCCATCTTATCCGTTTCGATCATATCATTTATCAAAAGGAAAGCATTGATGATAATCAATGAAAGAATTGCTCCCATGACGATTCCTTGTCGAGTTACACTTTTAGACTCATGAAAAACTCGTTCTCCTTTGATTAAAGCATAGAAACTCAAGGCCATAAAAACAAACATTCCAAAGAAACCTTGTTCCACCATCATCAAGAGAAAATAACTATGGATTGTTGATTGCTCCGGGTTATCACTTACATAGGTTTCAAAACTCGAAACCGTATAGGGTTTATAAAAATTATAGAAATTTCCTGGTCCATAACCAACCACAGGTTTATCCGTCACCATCCGTATTCCGGCAATCCAGCGGTAGAAACGTTCCATGGTCGAGATATCTTCTCCAGCCACTGTTGCTTCAACAAGATTATCAAATTTCTTATGAACAACCGTATGCTCATAATCTGGAGCATAGTCCAAGTAAGTATCATTATTAGCGAGGTATAAAAATCCAACTAAGGCTCCGAGTAAAGAAACAACAATCGCTAATTTCACTAATTTAAACCGTACAATAAAGTAAGCACCAACGGCTATCACCAAAGTCAAATATGCGGTTCTAGTATAAGAAAACTGAATGGCCATTAACAGGATAAACAAACTGCCATTGATCACCTGCCTTTTAAATGTAAAAGAAGGATACCATTGCCTGGCAAACCAAACGAAGGGAATAAAGAGTGCTAACAGCGCCGCATAGTTTACGTGATTCCTGTAAAATGGACTTAAGGTTTTTGCAACGGTATCGAAGGTAAATCCATAGCTCGCATGCCGAAGCATAACAATTCCTACGGTAAACATCAGCGGAAACATGATGCACCAAAAGAAGGTTTTAAAATCCTTTTCCTTTTTAATAATACTGCCCGCCATAAAAAAGAAGACCGTGATGTACCAGAGTTTTGCTAATGAAAATTTTAAAGAAACAATAAACAAACTCGAAGTAATCGTCGTCGCAAAAATCCAAAACAAATGCAAAGTCAACAACAAAGCAATCGGATGTCGAATAAAACTGCTATCCATTTCTCGCCCATGTCGCAAGACATACAAACCATACACCAGCATGAGCCCAACCATCAATGGTTCCGTCGGCAGGTCGGTTGCTAAGCCATTGGGCAGATAAAATTCGGTAGATAAAGGAATGCAGATCAACAACAGGTAGAAAACTTTTCTAAAGTCAATGATCGTCAAATAGGCGAGTATTAGAAATGCAGGAATTCCCGCTAGGTAGAACATTTCAAATGCAATCCCTGCGAACAAACTCAAGAGTGTAATGATCGAAAACCATTTAAACATTTGTTGGTTCTGATCGGATATAGATGATATGTTTGCGCTATTTGGCATAAACGATATCTCTCCAGTTTACGTCTTTATACACATCCATTATTAGAATCAAAATGATGCTCAATAAAAAAGCAATCATCACTGCTGCTAAGCAAATAATTGACCGCTTGGGTCTCGATTTACGAAGTGGTACTTCTCCATTTTCAACAACAAAAATCGTATTGATATAAGAATTTCTTTTGGCTTCTAATTGTTTCAGCCGCTCCTGATCTAAACTCATTTGCTCACTCGCCTCTTCATGGATTTGCTCTAACAACTCTACTTGACCAACTCCTTGATTGAAAAGATCCAACATGGAATTTAATTTTATCAGCTGCTGATCCATACCACTCACCATCGCATCAATCATTGAAATCGTATCTCTCCAAATAGCCTTCTTCTTACCTGCTAAAATTCCTCGTCTTGCTGTTTCTCTAGCTTTCCTAGATTCCGCTTGCGAAATTTGCTTTGCCAAACCTTCACTCTGCGTCAAGGTATTATAAACGCCAAATCTTTTTCGGACATGCTGCATACTATCATTTAGTACTCGGAGGTAATCAATTTTGTCAGAGATTGTTTGTTTCATCGTTTTGATCTTCAAATCCTGACCTCCTTTGATGATTCCTTGCGCAATCTCAGAAACTTTATCCCGAGCAGCATTTGCCATTGCCGCAGCCATTGCTGGTTCTTTATCTTCTACCGAAATCTCAATCGCATCATACTTTGTTTTCTTGACATTATAATGAGACCGAAAAGCTTTTCCTACATTGAAAGCTGCAAACTTATGAGTGGAATCAATATCATAATGTTCGTAAAGTTTGAATCTCTGAATCAGATAATTTGCTACTTCATTCGACTCAGCAATCGTCAAGATCCGATCCATGTCTTCGGATTCTCCATAGTAATCCCTTTCTCCAGCCTCCATACCTACCGGCTCTGGCAATGCCTGATCAGGACTCGCTGCATAGAAAGTTGTATAGGATTCATAATAGTTGTCCATCAAAAGTGAGATCACAATGGATCCAACTCCCGCAATAATACAAACGGTTATGATTTGTTTCTTCCATTTGAAGAGTGTCTTCAATACGCCTAAAAGATTGTCTTTATGGTCCATTTAGTATGTGTTTAAGATATAATTCGCGCAAAATTAATAAAAAGAAATGGTCATTTCCATTCCAACGTTTTTATTCCAGAGATATCGATCAATTTAAAGCCCATTGCCAGTACCAAACCAATTCCTATATTGAGCAAAAAATTAGACATCCAACCGAAGCCTGAATACTCCACAATACCAAAACTGCAAAGTATCAAAGCGATAATAAAACCTGATATTCTAAAAACTGAAGGATAATCTATTTTAAAATTAAATGTTTTTAAGACTAAGATCATTTCTGCAAAAAGGACAAAGAACTGGGTTGCCATGGTTGCCATTGCGGCACCTTCTGCTTTTATATTTAAAATCAAAAAGTAATTGAAAATAATATTGAGGATGACTCCGACTAGAAAAATCGCATTGAGTTTCATCAAAGAACCATTAGCGGTCAGCAAGGTTCCGAAAATATGAATGCCGCTGATTGCAATAAAACTGGTCATGAGGTATTGCAAAATAGTTCCCCAGTATGGTGTCGCTTCGACATACAATAATTCCATGATCTCTGTACTATAAAAACAAGTTGCTATTGCCACAGTGATCGCTCCTCCCCAGATAAAAAGGATACTGAACTTAAGCAAGGATTTAACCGATTCTTCCGCTTTGATCATTCGGGAAAACATCGGCAATAATAATCCAGCGAATAAAAATCCGACCATATTTCCAGCATCCAGTAATCGAAATGCGGAAGCATAGGCTCCTGCTTGATAAGCACCATCCGGTAAAAGTCTTTCAATCATCACACCATCAATCCGAGTGTAAGCCATCATCAAAAAGACCACCAAGGCGTAAGGATAACTTTCCTTTAAAATGACTTTTAGAAAAGCAGGGTTAAAATTAAAACGGAGGCGGTTTAGTTTTTTATAAACAACAGCAAATGCAATCACTGCCGTAATTACCAAAGCGAGGGTTTGACCATAGACGAAATACTCAATCGTAAATTGTTCTTTGAAAGGAGATACCCAAAGTAGTATTCCGCAAAACAAAATCATCAGCAGTTTATCCATTGCCGATAGGATGCTATCTGTTCGATACATGGCCAGGCCAGATACATTTGACCGCAGATACATAATCAGAGATATAAAGAGTTGATTGAGGGTTATAAAAAACAAGAGCTGTAAATGCAAACCATATCCGGTCAACCAACCAGTCAAAAAAGTCAAACTGATGAATAGCAATCCCAAAAAACATTTTAGGATCAATATATTGGGGAAGTATTTTTCCAACAACTGGCTATGTCTGGAAATATTCCGATTATTAAAACTGTGAATACCAAAGTCGTTGAAAATC
>CAKZTD010000128.1 GCA_937921595.1 uncultured Saprospiraceae bacterium | reverse complement strand
AGAACACCAAATCAATATGGCTTTGCTATGTTATCTTTTATGCCGAATAAAAAATTCAATGCAAATTTGAATTACGTATATACGGGGCCAATGAAATTAGCCCATTTTGGTGGCGCCCCTAATCAATTAAGTGATGAGTTAATCATTTCCAAATCTTTTAATGAATTTAGTGTAAAAGCTGGATACACCTTCCCTTCAAAAATACTTAGTTCTTCTTTAGAATTTTATGGTGGTGTGAAAAATATTTTTAATGCTTATCAAGATGATTTTGATATTGGAAAAAATCGGGATAGTAATTATGTCTATGGACCGGGGCTCCCGAGGGTGTTTTTTATTGGAATGAAAATCAGAGCCAAATAAATTATTAACGTTCCGTAAACGAGTCTTCTTATTTCATTAGACAACAGATCTATCTTTTTCAGTATAGACTAGACTTTACTTGTTGGCTCAAGTCGCTTGAATGACTCATCCAATGTATACCTTTGATTCAAATACTTTTTTTAACTAAGACTGAAATAAGCCCTGTCTGTCGAGCAAGCAAGTTTCCCTCTTGAATCAAAACCGATAAAATTTTTGGACTTAACAATACTAATCATTATCCGGAGTAAAGTCATTTGGGTTATTAATTTTAGGTACTGTTTGTAAATAAGCCCAAATGGCAGAAATTTCCTCATCTTCTAATCTAGAATAAGGAGGCATCGGAAACCTATTTGCAATTTTGTTGGGTCTAATACCAGATTTTACTGCCCGAATAAATTCTGATTCAGACCACTTCCCTAATCCAGTTTCTTCATCCATAGTAAGATTTGCAGAAAGAATAACATTCCCATCCATATCAGGAATAGGATTGCCTCCACCAAGAAAACCTACAGATTTTTCAGGATTCTCAAAATCGCATTTCGCAAAATCAGCGGAGTGACAAGCAAAGCAATCATACTTAGCAATTGCCAGGTATTTCCCATAAGCTGCTTTATCACCAGGAGGTGGACTATTAATTGGTTCCTCAGGATAAGACATCGGAGCAAAAGCTCCTGTTTTGATCAACATCTTTGAAAGAAAGTTGAGCTTTGAAGGAATATTGGTTTTATCAGAAGGCTGTAATTCATCAGCATCCGATCGTAGATAAACAATAATAGATTCCATATCGTAATCCGAAAGTTGAGGAAGTTTTATCATCCAAGGTGGAGCATAGGTCCCATCTTTTTTGATACCTGTCCTTATGAGGTAAGCTATTTCACCGTCTGTATATTTGGAGAGTGCTCCATATTTTGGATGCTTAGTAATGTTAGTGGAATGTATCTCACCAAAAGTAGATGCATCAATCATATGCTTTCCACCTAACTTTCTGTCACCGGATAAATGACAAGTAGAGCAAAGTGTTTTTACAATTTTTTCGCCTTCAATTAATTTTAAACTATCCGGTTGGACAATAAGTTCAGGAGCTTTATTTTCATAAGTTGGGAAAGAAGAAAACTGAATATATGCTGCAAAAATTAAGGCAAGAAGTACTAGGACACCTAATATAATTCCACTGATTTTTAGTAGTCGTTTCATCTGATTTGTTTTTTTGGAGTGTTACTAAATTACGAAAATATATTTTAACTTTTCAAAATTTTGAGGTATAAGTATGGTGAGGTACAGAAACCACTTTCAATAAGATGAAGCAAACTCAACAATTTTTATAAAATAATCTTCACCCTTATGGGTAAAATATATAGACATAATTAGAGAGCCTATAATTAGATACTTTTAGAACCTGCCCAAATATTATTTTCGATGGCGAAAAAGCTCAATTTAAGGTTTTGAAGAAGTGGTTTTGTCTTTTTTTTTTGGAATGTATAAAAGCATGAAAAATATAATGTTATTTTAGAGCAAGGAATTATCATTATCTAAACTTATACAAAATGAAAAGACGAAAATTCATCGCATCTACACTAGCAGCTTCTGCAATTCCATTATCTTATGCTGCCGGTGATACCGGTGATTCAAAAGATACTGCTCAAAAAGAACTATACGAACTCCGAACCTATGAGATCAAATTCAGAGGCAATCAAAAACTACTTAAAGACTATTTAAAAAATGCACTTCAACCTGCAATGGAAAGATTAGGTGTAAATCATTTCATGCTTTTTGATGAATTAGGAAGTCCTGAGCCAAAAAAAATATGGGTATTGATTAGCTATCCAAATCCTACGATTTATCTCAATGCTCAAAATTTAAACTCAAACGAAACTTATGTAAAAGCTGCATCAGAATATAATAATGCTCCGGCTGACCAACCTATTTTTAGTCGCTACACCTCTTCTCTCCTACTCGCATTCGATGGTTTACCAAAGATGTTGGATCCCATAAAAGATGCTGGACTTTTCGAGCTCAGAACTTATGAAGGTTACAATGAAGATGCGGTGAGAAGAAAAATTAAAATGTTTAATTCTGAAGAGATTGATTTGTTTCATCGAGTAAATCTGTATCCAGTTTTTTTTGGCGATATGATCGCTGGCCCTCATCGGCCTTCATTGGTTTACATGCTTAATTTCAAAGACATGGCGGAACGTGATGCCAACTGGAAAAAATTTATTGATCATCCAGAATGGAACGCCATGAAAGTCAAACCTGAATATGCGAACAATCTTTCTAATATTCGAAAAACTTTTTTGACACCAATTTAGTAATCAGTCTCCGGCCATATGATCGCTACTCTTATGAAGTCGTCAAAATTCTGCGACCTCATAAGCGTAGCAATCGCTTAATACTCACCTCTCCAATCTTCTCCTTTTTAAAAATTTGTATTAACTTGTTAGAAAATAGCCAACATGAGAAAACAACACCTTTTACTTATCGCATTGCTTTGCTTAATTGCGAGCTCTTCCTTTGCTCAAAAGAAGAAAAAAAACGCTAAATCAAAAATAGAAATTCAGGATGATCATTCTTTTAATTCACTAACCTTTCGAAACATCGGCCCTTTTCGTGGTGGTAGAACCAATGCTGTTACTGGAGTCCCGGGTGATCCAATGACTTATTATTTTGGAGGTGTTGGTGGAGGAATTTTCAAAACCTCAGATGCTGGAATTACCTGGAATAATATTTCCGATGGTTTTTTAAAAACAGGATCAGTAGGTGAACTAGCCATTGCTCCCAGTGATAAAAACATCATCTATGTTGGAATGGGCGAACATGCGGTACGAGGTGTCATGACTTCACATGGTGATGGTGTTTATAAATCTATGGATGCCGGAAAGACATGGACTCATCTTGGTCTCGAAAAATCTATGCATATTTCTTCTATCGAAATTCATCCCGAAAATCCAGACATCGTTTATGTCGGTGTGCAAGGAGCACTTTGGGGTCCAAGCAAAGATCGAGGAGTTTATAAAACCCTTGATGGTGGAAAAACCTGGAAACAGGTACTCTTTGTCGCAGAAAATGCCGGGATTTCTGATCTAAGCATGGATGCAAGTAATCCTAGAATTTTATATGCGGGAATTTGGGATCATCAACGATCTCCTTGGAAAGTAAGAAGCGGAGGAGAGCATTCTGGAATTTGGAAAACGGTAGATGGCGGTGACAATTGGGAGCCTTTACAAAAAGGATTACCAGAACAAATGGGAAAAGTTGCGGTAGATGTTTCTCCTGCAAATCCCAATCGAGTTTATGCAAATATCGAAGCAGAGAAAGGCGGTGTCTTTCGTTCGGATGATGGCGGAATGTCTTGGAAACAAACCAACAGTCAGAGAGTGACTGTTGCGAGAGCGTGGTATTATATTGAAATTTTTGCTGATCCAGTAAATGCAGATATTGTTTATGTTTTAAATGCTCCTGTTTTAAAATCTATCGATGGTGGAAAATCTTTTCAAAGAATTCCAAACCCTCATACCGACCAACATGACCTTTGGATCAATGCCAATAATCCAAGCAATATGATCTTGGGAAATGATGGTGGTGCATGCGTAACTTTTAATGGTGGAACATCATGGTCTTCTCAAAATAATCAACCAACTGCTCAGTTTTATCGTGTCATAGCTGATCAACAATTTCCTTATAGAATTTATGGTGGACAACAAGATAATTCTACGGTTTCAATTGCAAGCAAAACTCGAGGAGGAAGTATCGGAGATCATGATTGGTTTCCAGTATCAGGAGGAGAATCTGCATTTTTAGCTTTCGATCCAAAAGATCCAAAGATGATTTACGGAACAAGTATTCAGGGGTTTATTGATTCTTACGATTCCGACAACAAGGAAATAAAAGAGATCATGGCTTACCCTCAATTGAATCTTGGAACGAATCCTATTGACATGAAATATCGTTTTAATTGGAATGGTCCATTGGCATCATCTGTTCAAGATCCTTCAATTTTATATCATGGTGGAAACAAACTTTTGAGATCAGATGATGAAGGTTACAGCTGGACAGAGATCAGTGATGACCTTACTCGAAACGATGCTTCAAAGCATACCGACGGTGGTGTTCCATATACCAATGAAGCTGCTGGAGGTGAAGTTTATAATACGATCACTTACATCGCTCCTTCTCCTCATCAGGCTGGAACAATTTGGATTGGATCAGATGATGGCTTAGTTCACCTGACCAAAGATGAAGGCAAAAACTGGATGAATGTTACACCAAAAGGTTTGGCTGAATCCTTAATCAATGCCATCGAAGTTTCCCCTCACGATCCTGGAACCGCTTACCTTGCCGTAACTCGATATAAATTTAATGACTTACGGCCAATGGCTTATATGACCAATGATTTTGGAAAGTCTTGGAAAAGCATCACTAATGGTTTTGACAGTAATAATTTTGTTAGAGTAGTCAGAGAAGATCCGGTAAGAAAAGGCTTATTGTATGCAGGCACAGAAGGTGGGCTTTTTATTAGTTTTAATAATGGTCAAAAATGGGAATCCTTTCAAAATAATCTTCCAATCTGTCCAATTACAGATTTGACAATAGCAGATAATGATTTGATTGTTGCGACATCAGGTCGTGCCTTTTGGATTTTAGATGACCTTGGTATTTTACAACAATCAGGTGATCAGGTAGATAAAAGTAAGATTAAAATTTTCAAGCCAAAAGCTACTCATCGTTTTACAACAGGTGCCAGTCCAAAAGCGAAAGGAGCGGGACAGAATCCTAAAAATGGAATCACCTTCGATTATTACCTTCCAACAGAATGGGCGGATTCTTCGACCTTGACTTTAGAAATTTTAGATGGGAAAGGTTCCGTCATTCGGACGATCACTAATCAAAAACCAGAAGGTTTTAAAAAATGGGAAGGAGGTCCTTCTCCTCCTCAGACTATTCCTGCAGTTCCTGGATTCAATCGCTTTGCTTGGGATTTGAGACGAGATGCTTTACCTGCTGTTGAGAAGATTTTTGTAATGGGTGATTATAGAGGACACCTTTCTCCTCCTGGCAATTATACCCTTCGACTTTATACTAAAACAGATACCGTAGAAGCAAAGGCTTCACTTTTAGCAGACCCAAGATTAAAGGCAAGCAAAGAAGATTATAGAGCTCAGCAAACCTTGTTATTACAAATAGAATCTACCGTCAAGGATGTTCACCAATCGGTCAATCGATTTCGTTCTGTAAAAAAACAATTGAACAATCGTCTTGCTCTTTTAAGGGAAATGCCAGATAAAGAAGAATTGGTGACAATTGGAGAAACGGCTCTTGAAAACATCACGAATTGGGAGGAGCAATTGATCCAACCTAAGCAAGAGACTTTTCAGGATGTAATCAATTTTAGAAACCAACTGAATGCAGAATTGTTTCAATTGAGAAGTGCAATTGATTCTCATATTCCAAAACCTACGCAAGGTGTACAGGATCGTCTTAAAGAGTTGTTAGATATCTGGGAAAGTAGAAAAGGTGAAATGAACGACATTATAACAAAAGAAATTGGAGGTTTTAATGAAGCTTATAAAACTAGAAATATGCCGGCCTTAATTATTCCAAAGGATTGAACAGGCTGCCAATAATAATGCTAGAGAGATTGAATATTATTCAACATTCAATCTCTCTAGCATCACTTTTTAATCCGATTTAAAACCTCTCGTTTAATTAAAAATAATAAACATTGATAATCAAAAACGAACAAGTATTATTTGGAATTAAACCAAAATGAACTTGACAAATAATAAAAGTATTCAAATCGAAATAGTAAAAATCTTACGTAGAATAGGTAGTAAAAAATGTTTAGAAAAAGCCGAAATACTTGAGAGCGAATCACCTTCAACAAGCACATTGAATTTTCGAAACCTAGACTTAAGCTCGCCAAATATAAAACTCATAGTAAGTTGCCTTAGGCAAGAAGGGAAACATAACAAGCATCCTATCAAATCTATTAGTTTTAGTTACAATCATCTTTTGGGTGATTCAGGAGCAATTGCTTTAGTTGAAAATCTACCTTCATCTACTTCCGAAATTGGTTTAGTCGATTGTGGAATTAGTGATATTGGAGGAATTGAAATCCTAAATTGGATGAGAACTTCTTCTAACCTTCGAATGATATGCATGGAAGGAAATAATTTTTCAAAAAAACTTAAATTAGAATTTAAAAAATTTAGTACTGCAAATGCGCAAGTTTTAGTAGTCTATTAGAGAAGTTGTTCAAAATGAATTGATGGATTATTTGCAAGTCATTAATTCCTAATTACTTCAGCTATTTTAATTTACGTAGCTACGGCTACGAAAATTAAAATGAGTTTCGTACTATAAATCAAGCACTTACAACTAACCTCAGAACACATTCTTGAACAACTTCAGAAAGGGAACATTCCTAGAACAAACCTCCAAACCAATTTGATTTTCCCCTAATAAACATTAATTTTAACGCTATAAACACTTAGAGTTTGTTTAAGTATCACTTTTGAGACGATGACAGACAAATTTTATTTTAGACAAAGCGAAAAGAAGGAACATAGCCATAGCTATATGACTAATGAGTACCAAAGTATAAAATAAAATTTGGCGTCGGTAGTGTGAAACCTGCCCGTTCGCGGAGCAAGCGAGTTTAAGCAAGCTCTTAACACCAGACAACAAATAAAGCATATGACAACTGAGGAGAAATCATTCATTCAAACTATTTGGGAAAACAGATTTATTAAATCGATCGTACCTTACGTCATTGGAGCCTGGGGTATTATCCAAGTTTCTGCTTTTCTGGAAAGTCGTTATACTTGGGCGAAAGGCTGGCCGGATTTTATTCTCATCTTTGCTTTAGTCATGCTTCCTGCTGTATTTTTATTTAGCTATCATCGAGGAAAAAACAAAGGCAAACTGACTAAAACAGAACGCTTTATCATTCCTGCAAATATTGTGGTTGCTTTAATATTGGCCTTCTTTGGGATGGGTTCCGGAGATGCAGTTGAGACTGGATCGAAAGTATCAATCACAACAGAAGATGGGGAAGTACAAGAGCGATTCGTTCCTAATGCTTCTACTACGAAGCGAATTGTATTAATCCCCTGGAAAAATATTAGTGATGATACAGATTCGGAGCTTTTATCTTTTGGCTTACCATTAGTATTGGATGCTGACCTGGAACAAGACAGTCGAGTCATTGCAATAAGTCCAAATGAATTATACGATGAATATGCGGAATATGAGGTTAGTCTTGGAGATTCCCCTCCCCTTTCTATCCAAAGAAAAATGGCATTGGACAATTACACTGATTATTTTTTAAATGGAACCATCGAAAAAGATGGGGAAGTATATAAAGTAACGACTAAACTAATGACCACTAAAAATGGTTCTGAGCATTATGTAAAATCATACGAGAACAAAGATCCTTTTGATATTATTGATCAAATCACAGAAGACTTCAGAAAGGAGGTTTATGTCGAAAACGAAATCTCCGAAAATTTTGTTGATCTTCCAGTTTCCAATTTATATACCAGTTCTATGGATGCTTTTAAAACTTTCATTGAAGGAATTCAAAAAGCCTACTTTGAAAAAAATGTGCAAGGAGGCATTCAGAAAATGGAGCAGGCGGTTGAAACAGACCCAAGGTTTGCAGTGGCTTATAATACATTGGGAGCATTGTATCGAAATAATAATGAAGGCATAAAAAGTAAAGCAGCAGCAAAGAAAGCACTGTCTTTGTCGGATGCCTTATCCGAAAGGATGCAATTTATGATAAAGTACAGCAATCTTAGACTTGAAAATCCTGTAAAATCCATTGCACTCTTAGAGATGTGGTCGGAGTTACATCCTATGGATTTTAAACCCTATGGTCTTTTAATTGGTATGTACAAAGGTATCAATGAAACGGATAAATCTAAGCTTACCGCAGAAAAAGCACTTGCCAAAGGGCACAGTGGAAATGTACTTTTGACACTTGCTGATCTTGAAAACACCCAAGGTAATTTCGATCAAGCAGAAGCTTATTATGATCGTTTTGAAAAAGAGTTTCCACATAAAAAATCAGAAATAATTGGCAAAGGAAATATTTACATGGCCAAAGGTGAGTTTGATAAAGCGCAAAAACATTTTGAACAAATGAATGTGTTGGATGCGACCAATGCGGATGTCATTAAAAAGCTGGCTGAGATTCAAGGTAAGAAAGGAAATTTTGAAAAGCAATTAGAACTTCTTGATGAAGCATTGGTTCAAGAAAAACAGTACATGGATTCCATTTATATTCTTCAAGCCAAGGAAATAATTCTACTCAATAAAGGTCAGATTAAGCAATATTTTGAAGCATTGGAAGAACGCTGGGAAAAAGCGAAAAAGATAAACCCAAACTATCCACATCGTGCCGAATTATTAGCACCTCATAATCTGGTTGCTATGATTCATCAAGAAGGCCGGACTGGAGTACTAGAAGAACTATTGGATCTTGCATCTCAAGTCAAAGGATTTCCAGGTAATTACGAATGCATGGTCAAGGGGAATTATTATATTTTCAGTGAAGATCCAATCAATCTTAAAACAGCATTATCTGAGTGTGGTGATGAACTACTAAAATACCAAACAGGTGTACAGTCTGCGATTGTCAATGCCTTTGCTCAAAAAGTTTATGGCAATTACGAGAAAGCACTTGAGGAAATATTGGCTGCACAAAAAACCTCTAAAATAGACAGTGGCCTAAATTCCGTTATCGGAGAGTTATACCTGCTCAATAAAGAATATACCAAAGCTGAAACCTATCTCAAAAAGTTTCTTTCACAGTATCCATATGAAGCATCCGTTCTCGTGGATCTATCAAAGACCTACCAAGGAATGAATAAAATGGATTTAGCGAAATCTACTTTACAAAAGGCTATTGAGGTCTGGAAAGATGCAGATGACAATTACACGCCTGCAAATAAAGCCAAGGCATTGATGTTGGAATTTGACAAATAAATGCATCAAGTATTTGTCTATCTCTAGCTTACAAAGTATCATTCTGAGCTTGCCAAAGAATGTAAACTACTTTGCATTTATCCTATTTACCCTACCTCTTGTCCAATTTTTATAAAAATAAATTCGTTAGCTTTTTGTTGACAATTCACTGAATCTTAAAACTTAACGAATGAGAACCTTTACCCCTTTGAAAGGCAATACTTCGCCTTATTTATTCTTTTCTCCACTCTGTCCGACACATTCCGTCATTAAAAATTTTAAAAAAAATCACTCCCTTTTGTTTTATAAGTTATTGGATGGAATTATCAATAAGCTATTTTTTTTAAGACATCCCAAAATTTTCAACACGATCTCCTTTTAGTCAATTATTTATGAAATTTTCAGAATGTCAAAATAACTTATCAATAATTTTGTTCCGTCACTTAGAATAATTAAAGGCTTTTAAAGCTATGAACCGTTCATCTGGTGATTTGTTTTTTTTAGTCTACTCCCTTCTAGAAAAAGTGGATCACTAGATGTATTTTAGATTTACCCTTCATAATTATTCAATTAAAGCAATGAAAAACCTTTTCTACACCTTATCTTTTCTATTAATAATTTTATTTATCTCCGCTTGCGAAAAAGATAAAATCTGTACGACCTCTGACCCATGTGCACCGACCATGAGGTATTTTCCAATGGCTATTGGAAACTACTGGATTTATGAAGTGGCGCATTACGATGCTAGTACCGAGATAGAAACCATCACTGGAAAAAAAGATACGATCCGGATCATCGGAGATACTTTAATCGGATCAGATTTATATTATACATTCGAGAAGGATCAGTTTGTACCTTCAATTGTCAGAAAGGACACCGTTTATCTTAGAGACTCCATTGGCTACATCGTAAACCCTCAAGGAGATATTATTTTTACCGCATCTGGTTTTAGTGGATTAGTTTATCGACGTGTCTTGTTGCAAACTCCAGGTGCTAACTATTACTTCAGGTATTCTATCCTAGATACACTTTCTCTGCAAACAACTCCTGCTGGAACTTTTGATTGTTTAGATTATAGCGCTTGCTTATTTCTAAACGGAATAAAAGATCCTAGGGTAATTCATAGATATCATTCCGAAGATGTAGGTTTAGTTTTCGAAAATTCTTTTTTTGTTAGTTCAACGATAGATATGCGACGGTATCTTTTTGAATATCATCTGGAAGATTAATATTCAATGATCAATTAAAGAGTTTGATTGATCTTGAAACGATAGAGAATTATTTCTATCTTAGTTAAATGAAAACTAGAATTCTTGGAATTGGTTTATTCCTTCTCCTCCTTTTTTCTTTTGCTTGTGACCGAGACAAAATATGTCTAGAAGATCAATTTTGTCCAACTTCTAATTACATACCATTAGAGATTGGCAACTATTGGGTTTATGAAACTACTTCATACAATTTCAGCAATTACAGCATTACCTTTTTAGGAGACACCGATACCGTGAAGGTCATCGGAGATACGATCATCGGAAACAATAAATATTTCACCATAAAAGGTGATCATTGGATGCCACCTTTCATTGATTCAGATACCACTTATTGGCGAGACTCTAGCGGTTATTTGATCAACCTTCAAGGACATGTTTTATTTTCTGCCTTCGACCATGATCGCATTTTAAATAAATACGATTTTCAAGGTGAGCGTTTTATTGATTATTCTATTTTGGATTCAACAGTCGTCGCTATCACTCCAATAGGACTATTTAATTGCCTAGATTATAGTGGATGTTTTTTCAATGGTTTAGTGTTTTCAGAATACAAATATCATAATTATTTTGCAGAGGATGTAGGTATCGTTTATCAAACTCAGTTTGTTCCTCTTACTCAAATATTTCGAGAAAAAAGAAGGTCACTTAAAGCGTATCATCTTGAATGAGCGTATTTTATTTTTCTAGTATCCTCAATTATTATTATCTTAGTTAAATGAAATCTAAAATTCTCGGGATTTTTATATCCCTAAGTCTCCTTCTATTTATTGCTTGTGAAAAAGATAAAATTTGTATCGAAAATGTTCCATGCTCTAGTAATGAATATATGCCCCTTGCTATTGGGAACTACTGGATTTATGAAGTTCAAGATTATGATCTCAATACTTATGCTATAACAACATTGCCATGGTGCGATACAATTAAAGTAATTGGAGATACGATTATTCGCAATCAACATTATTTCACGCTAAGAAGTACTGAAGGATTATTTTTTAATTATCTAGATGATATTTCCTTCTTAAGAGATTCTGTCGGATATATTGTCAATGACTCTGGTGAAATTCTGTTTTCCGATTCCGATTTTGACAGACCTTTGAATCGGACGAATATGTCTACGGGCGATGATGGAGAACGTTTTATAGAATACGCAATTAAGGATACTACTTTTGTAAGGATCACCCCAGCAGGAGTATTTGGCTGCTTAGATTATAGAGGACAAGCTTGGACGGGATTGGCTTGGGATGATGATAAAGTATATCACAACTGTTTTGCTAAAGATGTAGGTTTAATTTATCAAAGTGCTTTTTTTATAGCAGGGCCTATTAGTCCTCCGATCGGTACACCTCCGACTAATGAAGGACGAAGATTACTAAAAGAATACAATATCGAATGAGTGCGTACAATTGACCATTAATAAAAAATGCCACCAATTTCTTTAAAAGAAACTGGTGGCATTTTTTTATTGTATTTAAAAATCTATCTAACCACACTCAATCGCTCAGCTGTCACTTGATTTCCAACTTTGAACATGACTATATAAAGTCCGGTCGGTAAACCTCCAACCTCAATCTCTTCATTAACTGTACCTTGTACATTTTTCAAAAAAGAAGACTGTAAAATACGGCCATTCATATCCATCAATACGATTGATAAATCACTAGTATTCGCAATTTCCATCTGAGCTACTGCCAAATCAGTCGCAGGATTAGGACTCAATGTAACGTCGAATCCTTCGATCTCAACACTTTCCGTAGAAGTGATACAATTACCAGCTCCTGTCACCTCACACCATCGAGCTTCAAACTCTTGCAAAAAGATATTCGCAACATCCGCATCATGAATGATCAAGGTATTCTCATCATTGCGATCTTCTGCACCAGCAGACCAGTTGTGAGAACCCGTCACGACCATAGGATCTGAAGCAGGGTTTGTCGCATCAATAATCGCATATTTATGGTGACACTGGTGCGTCAAATCATGGTGTAACAAATTCACTCCTTGACCAGTCAAGAAAGGAAACTCAGAACCTTGATCATTGATACTTTCCATGATTCCTCGTACCGTAGCTGGCCCATTATGCGCATCTCGAACAGCAGTTCCTAAGTCATTTTGAGTAAACGATAAAATCGCAAATTCTAAATCTGTATTTGCAGATTCAATCGCTTTGATGATATTAGAAGTCGTATTATCTGATGGAGAAAAATAAGATTCTACCATCATCCCGTTGATGTTGAAAAGATGCGGTGTATTGTCAATTTTATCTTCACCAAAAGTAATGGTAAAAATTCCAGGAGTTGGTTGGTCTGATCCCCACATTTCTTGAAACTCCAAAGTATAAGCTCTTGCCAATGCCTGATCTTGAATAAAGATCGCATTGTTATAATCTTCAGAAATATTTTGAACCGTCAGATTTGTTGATCCAGAAAACACCCAAGAATCATTTACAGATTCTGCATCGACAACAATAAATTTATTGTGCATTAAGGGACTACCTGCGTTTCCTTTTAAAACAGAAAACGGAGGACTAGGATTTTCTAAAGCCAAATTTGCTGTTTGATCATCTGCAATATATCTTACCTGAATACCATTATTATGTGCATTGGTTAATGCCGCTACGATACTCGTTCTATTATTGTTATAAGCTGCAACATCGATAGTAGATTGTGCATTATTAATTCGCTTGATGATCTCCGCTTCGATAGACGCAGGAGTTACATCACTTGGATATGATCCATTAGAAACAGAACCATCCACTCCGTAATTGAAAAATACTCGAACCGTACCTGAAGAGTTTGAAGCCGTTGCAAAAACTTTGATATTCGTTTCGATCACAGAAACTCCATTATCGGAAACTGCTTTTGCATAATAAATACTTCCTGGTTCTAAACCATCAATCGTCACAGAATGATTGGTGTTCATTCCAGTAGCCGTTGCTTCTTGGCCAAGATCAGTAGTCGTACCATATTCAATTTTTGTACTACCTCCAACATTGGTTGTCCACGACAAAGTGAAACTATTATTGGTAAGACTAGATTCAACTGGACTTGAAGTAAAATAAAAATTATCTGCAATTTCTATATCGTTCAAATCTCTTGGAAGCATTTGATATTGCGTATTAAATTCAGAAGAAATTCCTGTGATGTTGACAGTAGCAAAAGGAATATCTTCTCCTAAAATAGGGGATCCTGATCGAACATAAATTTCAGACATCTCTCCTCCTTGGGTGAATGAATAATTTCCAACGCCAAAGACTCCACCTTGATCAACAAAGGTTGCTCCATTGACTTGTACTAACTTCGCTTCATTCGTTTCATTGATTCCATCGGGTGTAATCACCAAAGCATCTGGCATTGCATTTCCAGAAGAAATAACATTGTAAGCAGTAATTGGATCAATTTCCAAAAGGCCATTAAAAATTTTTAACTCTCCAGTAATTTGTACGAGATCTCCTCGATTTACATTATCTGGGAAGTCAGCAGCAGAACCAGCTCCTGGATAAGCTGCAATCGCTCCGGTAGCATCTTGTACGTAACGGATGATACTTAACTCAGCCCCATTGGTAGCTATCCCTTCTATCGTCACCGTCGATCCGATCGACATGTTTCGAGCATCAGAGATATCAATCTGTGCAGATGCTGAAAAACTTAAAGTAATAATTGAAATTAAAAGAAGTAATTTATTCATTCTATGTAATATTGATTTTTAATTATTAAGTTATTGGACTAAATTAAGTTAAATCGTTTTTTTAAATGTCTTTTGGAATTCAAACGATGACTCAAAGTCATTAGGCAATTCATTTTAAAAAGTCACTTGCAAAGAAGTCGTCCATCTCCTACCCTGTCCAAAAAACACAGAAGCAGATTTAGCATCATAATCATTAAATGACTGAATGAAACGATCATTGTTTTGAGCATCAGAAACGTAAGTTGTATTTAAAACATTCAAGACATTAAATCGAAGTCCAACATATTTTCCTTTTACTTTAAAACCATAACCTGTATGAAAATCTACCAGATTATAATTAGGTAGTTTCCAAGAGTCTCTTCCTCCATTAGCCCCTTTCAAACTTTCAGGATCGAAGTTGGAATAATTATTTCCAAAGAAGGTAGACTTAGCACTGAAGTATAATCCTTTGATCGGTTCGTATCGAATCTGTCCGCCAATTTGTAATTGTGCAGCATCACCAACGTGTACTCCTGTAGCATCAAACTCATATTGAGAACCATCTTCCAAAGTAGTTTCTGCAGAAGAATCCCATAACCATTCTGCAATAGAAGCCAATCCTTGAATCGTTAATTCTTTAGTTGGCTTTAATGCGAAATCAATTTCAATTCCTTTATGCAAAGCTGCAATACCGTTTATATTTACAGGAATTCTTTCAGACTCAGGATCAGAAGGATCAAGAGGAATGGTAGGAGCAAAATCTAATGGCTTGTTATTCCATTTTGTATAATACCCGTTTATGTTGGCAGAAAGAAAAGAACTTTTAAAACTATAGCCTAATTCAAAAGCATAGATTTCTTCATTTTTAAAATTATCAAATTGTACTAAACGTCCAACATCACCACTGTACCTTGAATCGATTACATTATTAAACCGAGTCGCTCTGCTTAGGTAACCTGTATTTACAAAAACACTATTCTGTTTATCTATTTTATAAGAAGCTCCTGTCTTGAAAGTAAAACTTGGAATCCAAACCCAGTCAATCAATTGATTTTTAGCACTCTTTGTGTCAAGTGTTAAGTTATTATCTGTAGCATAATCAATATCCTCCTGAGAAGGGTTATCAACGGTATATAAAGTACCATCTAATTCTAAAGGATCTTCATAAGAAATCAAATGGCTATCTTCTCCAATTTTTAATTCTTTATGAAACATGTAATCCTCTGCTTTATATCCTGTTTGAGCAGTTGATAAATTTAAAAAGGCACTTACTCTTTCATTTTTATATTCTAACAACCCAAATAATCCAGCCCATCTTACAAAACCTTTATCATGATAAAAGTATTTATCTCCTTCTTTCAGTTGAGTAGTGCTTTCGTCAATTCTTGCGTTTCGTTCAGAAAAGAAATATTCTCCTCCTAATAAATCATATACTTCCCGAGTGTGTTCTCCTTGATAATCTCTCAAGTCAATTCCTCCTGATAAACTCCAGTTATCATTAAATGTATAACGAGCAGTGGACAATAATCCATACCAAAAATGATTATTGATACTCGCTCTGATGATACTTTCAGAATAAGCCTCAGGTTTGAAAAGTGGAGAAGTAAAAATATTTGATTCGTAAGCTTTATTCAAATCAATTTGTCCTGTACTGTCTTGATCAAAACTTCCAAAAGTACCTGTTCCTCCTCCATTTCCAATAGAAAGGTAAGCTACATTAGAAAGAAAAAATTTAGATCCTCCATTGTAAGAATGACGTAAACTAAATTGAGGTTTATGGTAATAATTTCTTCGAGTATTAATTTTCTCCCCATTCAATGTTCCCCAATGCTGATTAAATCTTAAGCCTTCATTATTAAACTGGCTTTGATCAATCACCTCTTGAGAAATTCCTCGTTCCCTTGCATAATCAGCATCCCAAGAACCCATTGATGCTTTGAAAGATCGCTGTCCATGATTTTGTGGTGCGCCAAATCCAGAAAGACTGAACAAATGTTTTCCAATTTCTTTATCAACTCTCAAGTAATAAAAATATCCTTCGGTATAGTTTTGATCAACCCAGCCATCACCTCTTTTATAAGAAGCTGCTGCCGAAACTCCCCATCCATTTTTTAAACGACCAGAAGTCAATCCAACTGTCGTTCGTAGATAGCCATTATTTCCAACTTCCTGACGAACTTTCACCGCACGTTTTGCGTCAATACCTTTTGTCAAAATGTTGATCGTTCCTCCAACGGAAGGGATCGCTAATTTTGAAGCACCCAATCCTCTTTGTACCTGCATGGTCTTAGTTACCAAATCCAAACCAAACCAGTTAGACCAATACACCCAACCATTTTCCATATCATTTACCGGAATACCATCAAGCATTACCGCAACGTTTCTCTGATTAAAACCACGGATGGTTATCCTGGCATCTCCATCTCCTCCTCCTGACTGAGTCGCATAGGCTCCTGGTGTAGAATTTAAAATCATCGGAAGATCTTGTGCCGCTAATTCTTCATCTAGTTTTTTAGTTGGGATATTCGAAAAAGCTACTGGAGTTTCTCGTTCTCTTGCGATATCTGCGACGACTGTTATTTCTTCTAAAAAGACACCGCTACTCAATTTAATATCTAAAGTCTGATCTGACCCATTGATGCTTACATCTACAATCTGATCGTCATATCCGACATAGGAAACGGAGATTTTATAATCTCCATTAGTTAACTTGATAGAATATTTTCCATCAAAGTCTGTAACGACTCCATTGTCTCCAGTCAAAAGACTTGCTCCAATAATTGGTTCATCGGTCTCCTCATCGGTAATCGTACCGGATAAAGTATAGTCTTGAGCAATCAGGTTAATCGTGATAAAAATCAAGAGAAAAAGAAGAGGTAATTTCTTCATCATGGATATTTATTGAATTGAGTTATTAAGAAGGCCAACGTAGAAAAACGGTATCCAGTATTCCGTCTTCGGACACACCGAACACCAAATACCGAATACCGTTTTCTGTTAATTTATAGTACTTAAAATCAAATTATTTCTGTATCATCAATTTCTGAATAGACTGTTTGTTGTCTACAAAAGAAATTGAAACTGCATAAATTCCATTCGTCAATACTGGAATATCTAAAGTAACCTGCTGAGTAGAAATTTCTGAATTAGAAACATAAACCAACTCACCAAGGATATTGTAAATCATTACACTTTCAATCGCTTCTTCTGCTTGAATAGTTAACTCGTTTGCAGAAAGTGGATTTGGAAACATATTAAATGCTACCTCATTCAATCCATCAACTGAGCTTGATGCACAAACACATTCATGTGCTCCTAGTCCAGAGAAATCATTTTTGAAAGAAATATCCCAATTTGAGTATGCGATAGTATCGCCTAAAGCTCCAACCACGACTCCACTACCTCCAGCAATATCTGCATTTCTGTATAAAGATTTGTCTCTTGTAATCCATTGTCCTTCTGAAGTTTCCCAGCTTTGACCAGGATCTTCACCAATTACTCCAACTACATCAATGATATTTGATCCATCAGGTATAATTTCTGTTCCAGAAATTAAAACAACTGCATCATTACCATTAAAATAAAGAGAATTATTGATGTCATAAACTGGACATAAAAAAGCATCAGCTTTTCCTTCCAAGTCTAACCATTCATTATAAACGTCTCCATAAAGGTGTAATCCATCAGCATCATATTGAACACTATATATGGTATCTCCATTCATGTCCAAAATAGGCTCCATAGTTACTTGGTCAATCAATACATCCCACATTTGGTAACCATTCCAAACTGGAGTTTCGAATCCACTTCCTGTAGAATCTCTTTTATCTAAAACAACTACAAATACATCATAAGGCTGAATCATTTCATCTGGTAACTGAATACCTTCAAACGAGTTAGGAGTAGCATCCCCATTACTATAACGTCCTACTGAGTATCCAGAAAGATTAATCGCAGCATTAGTAGGATTATAAATCTCTAAAGCTCGGTTATTTCCATAGCCTTCTACATATGCAGAGAGAAAAAGGTCGCTACATTGAGCATTCAATTGTAAAACACTAATAACAGCAAATACAAATAGTATAATTCTTTTCATGTTGAAAAAATTTGATGATGAATAAACAATAAGGGTTCAAATAGGTCAAAGGTTAGTTTTAGAAACAGAATTTCCTTTTTGACAGGTCAAATACTTTTTAACAGAAATTTCTAAATATTTTGAAGCTATCTTTTTGATTAATACTTCGTTACATCCTCGCCTTCGTAGCTAATGCTACGTGACTCGGTTGTGCCTTGTCTTAAACAAAAACCTAGTCGTTCAGAATAATCATTAACTTTTGTTATAAAGTATAAAATTTCTCAGATTTTATATTCCTTCTATTTCTAATGCAAAATTACGACAAAAAACTACATTTTCGGTATCTACAATGGTTAATTTTTGGTTAACTGTCGGCAAGACAATTAATCGAAGGTCTGTGAATATTGATATGCGGTCATCTACGAAGAAGTATTTCATTAAAATGCAAAAAGATATTTGGCTGATCCTCTATTTTTTCATTATAAATTTTTAATTTTTCAATTATAACCAAATCGCTTAGCTAAACCCATCATGATTTAGCTCGGTTAAGCATTGCAAAATCATGTAAGTTTATCCTGAGCTTGTTTTTTACATTTTGGAGGGTATTCACTCATCTTTGAATTCAATCATTCGCTCATTTCTAATTATTCATCCTTATATTTGCCCCTGTGAAAGATAAGAAGCCTTTAGAATTAAACGATGATTTCAAATATGCACTGGATGCAATTGAAAAATCACGTCGAAATGTATTTATTACTGGTCGGGCAGGTACTGGAAAGTCTACCTTATTACAGCTTTTTAGGAATACCACTAGAAAGAGAACCGTAGTTTTGGCGCCTACGGGTGTTGCTGCACTTAATGTAAAAGGACAGACGATTCATTCCTTTTTCAATTTTCCTGGTAAACCACTCCATCGAAAAGATATTCGAAAAAAGAAAAATCATAAGCTCTATAAAAACATGGATATCCTCATCATTGATGAAATATCTATGGTTAGGGCTGATATGCTGGATAATATTGATTACTTCCTTCGAATTAATCGTGATAATATTGTCGAACCTTTTGGTGGCGTGCAGATTGTTTTCTTTGGTGACCTTTTTCAATTACCACCAATCGTTTCCTCAGATGCTGAAAAAGCGCTTTTTGAATCTTTTTACGATACACCATACTTCTTTTCTGCAAAAGTATTTGAAGAAGGTTTCAGTTATGAGACCATTGAATTGCGGAAAACATATCGTCAAGAATCCAGACATTTTTTAAGGCTTCTGGAAGCCGTTCGACTCAACCAGATTGATTATGATGATCTGGAGGAATTGAATGAACGATATGATAAAGATTTTGTACCTGAAGATTTTTACATCACCCTTTCCCCTAGAAATGCGGTCGTCAATCTCATCAATCAGCAAGAGTTAGCTAAGATCAGTGATCTAGAGATGACCTATATCGCTACGATTACGGGTACTTTTAATCCAAAACTATTTCCAGCGGAACCAGCTTTGCACCTGAAACTTGGCGCTCAAGTCATGTTTGTAAAAAATGATCCTAAAAAGCGTTTTGTGAATGGTACCATTGGTAAAATTCTTAGGCTCGAACCAGATAATATTCGAGTGCTGATCAGTGATAAAGATGGCGAAAAACACATCGATGTTGAGAAGCTGGAATGGGAGGTTCAAAAATATCAGATTGACCGGGATGATGAAACCAAGATCGAAACGGAGGTGCTCGGTAAGTTTAAACAGTATCCTCTAAAACTGGCTTGGGGAATTACCATCCACAAGAGTCAGGGAAAAACTTTTGATCGAGTAATCATTGATTTGGGTCGTGGAGCTTTCGAACATGGTCAAACCTATGTGGCGCTCAGTCGGTGTCGAACCCTCGATGGTATTGTTCTCAAAGAAAAAGTCAGACCTCGTGATATTATTGTTGATGAACGGATTATCGATTATTATGAATCGGAGCGGTGACAAATAAACAAGGTATTAAGCCAACAAGTGAGTAATGGGTTTCACGAATTGCTCACTTGTTAACTTGTTCTCTTAATCGTTTTTTTTAAAATTTCCTCTTCAATTTTTTCTTTTTTTTCTTCCTTTTTATCTATTTTAGTCATATAAATAAAACCTATCAACATGGCAAAATCTAAACGTAAAAGAGAATTAGCAGCAAGAAATGCTAAAGATGCTCGAAAATTAACAAGAGTAGTGATTATTGGAACTTTGATTATGATGTTCCTCATGTATTTGATGTTCAGAAATAGCTAGATATTAAGAATCAGAAGGACTTGCTTCCATTTATCTGCAATATATTTACTACTCCGGGTCTAAAAACAAAAAGATTTCCAAATAGGAAATCTTTTTGTTTTTAGGCTATTTAGTTCACAATTGTGTTAAAACAAAGATCTTTATTTCTTTCTCTGTACTACATAAAAATTTTCAGGTTTCTGAAATACCTGAGTCCCTCCTCGAATGCTATCTACCGTAATTTCACTTTTATTATTTTTTAAAAATGATTGATAATCGGAATCATTCAGTAGGTAATATTTTATTTTATCAGACTTATTTTCAAAAGTCCCATAATAAAAACCAGAAGCATTGCTGTAAGCTTTAAATTGATTTAAATCAAAAAGTGTTTGGCTCACTTCAACACCAATCATTCCTTTTTGCTTTCCTTTTTCCAAGTCTTCTACTCTATTTATCAGCTGCACATTAATATCTCGAAAACGATTTACAATCGGATTTATTTGTACCCAAAACAGCATCAGCGAAAAAGCTCCTGCAATTCCAAAACCTCCTAGAACATATTTTCGACTGTCAGAAAACAATCCAAGAATCCCGACAAATGCCAAGACCCAATACATTCCACTAAACACCGCTGCCGACCGAAATCCAGTTACATGTAAAACTGCAAATCCGCCAAACATAACACCCAATAAAGCGAAAAAAGTAAAAATCAGATTTATGATAGAAAAAGTTTTGACTAGATCTTTATAAGGATAATTAGGTTTAAAATAATTATTTATCTGTTTTGAAATCAAAAACAACAAGCACAACTGCAAAACCAATCCATGACTAATCAAGGAAAACAACAACCATCCAAATAGAATAATCGCCATTTCTTCTTTCTTTCTAAGCTTTTTGAAAAGGTCCCATAAGGCCGCTGGCAGAAAACCAAACCAAGGCAATAATCCGATCAACTGCCAAGTAAAATATTCCTTCCAACTACTTTGAAAAGGAAAAATAAAACCATTTGTTCCCCAATTAAATCCACCTAGAAAAAAGAATAGGCTAATAAAAAAAATCCAGATTCCTAAGATCAATGGCTGTCTTAGATTTGCCGAACTCTTATGAAAAATCGACATATAGATCAACAGCCCCATTCCATAAATCACACCCGAAGTCGGATTCACCAAAAAACTCCCCATCACAAAAAGACCATAAACAATTTGCCATTTGATCTTGGGTTGTTTTAAACAAATCACTAAAAAAGCAAAAATCATCATGTGAAAGGCAGCCAAAGGAATATCCGCTACTGCAAATTTGGACATACTGATCAACAGAAAGGAACTCACAATCGTCGTAATAAAGGTTATCGCTTGCTCTTTTCCAAAGATCTTTCCACACCAAACCCGGATTCCTAAAAGCAATAATAGAAATACAATCACATTCGACATCCGCATCCAAAAGGGACTAAAGCCAAATATTTTATAAATAATAAACTGGGAAGTATTCGGAAAAGGAGCAACGGAAGGAACCGGTGTTTCGGCAATTTGATGCTGTACCTGTAATATATTAAAAGCCTCTTGACTTTCAATAATCGTCGTAAAGTCGTTCATCACGATCAAACTAATCACCGTCAGCACCGCCAATAATCCTAAGAACCATTTATATCGATCAGAGAATGTCGCCTCCTTCATAGTTGTTTTTCCAAATTTGAAGCAAAGAAGAGAATTATTCCCCAAAGGGCAAAACAGAAGCAAGGGAATTTAGCAAATTAACAAACCAATAAGTGAGCAATCGGTTCTACGCATTGCTCACTTATTGGCTTAATACATTGTTAACTTCTATTTACTGCACCACTACCTTCCCTGTTCCTACTTTCGACTCACTCTTCAAACTATAAATATAAACCCCAGCCGGAAGATCGCCACGATTAATATCTACCGCATTATTACGAATATCAGAATAAGAACGAACTACCTGGCCAGTACTATTCATCAATTGCAGTTCGAAAGATTCATTTTCTGTATTGAAAAAAGAAAGGCGCGTTTGACTTGTAAAAGGATTAGGATCAACCTTTACGTCAATATTCGAATACAATTCATCAACATCTACAAATGCAATACAAGGACCATCAATTCTAGTCACCGTCTGATGATAATCTTGATTGATAATATCTACGATATTTGAAATACAAATTAATGTATCCGTAAAACCTGTAAAGTACAAGCGAACCAAAGGTTGAGGATCTGCCTGTTTTATAACCAAAGAATCATCATAAGAAATCCCGATTGTCGTTCCATCGGTCAAGCTAACTTTTGGACTGATTGGATAAATCGAAGCATCAACTAAATTCTCTGCAGAGATCAAATTAATACCACTCATTTCAAACTGATAAGCCACTACGCTTGCCGTAGGATTTTGAATAGCAATATCGACATACTGCTCATCCTGATTATAATCCAAAATACTCAAAGCAACTGTATCACTTGGATTTAGTGTTCCCGTAGGAAAATCACAATGATCATGTTCACCACCATCTGGGTGATTATGACCAGCTCCATAATTTAAACACCCAGCCAATAAAGCCGCATCATAAACAGAAATTGCTCCATCCGCATTTAAGTCATTACAATTCGTTGCTTCAATACTATTCGTGATGATATCATTTACATATTGCTGAGCATCCATCATTTCCTGAACCGCATTTACATCAAGATCTCCCATCAATGTTCCTCCATTACAAACACCATTACAATCAGGTTGTGCATCTCCAAAAGGTTCCCCTGCACAATCCACAAAGTCTGGACAATCTTCTACCAATTCAAAAACCAACTCACCACTAGATCGATCCAGTGAAATACAAACCTGTGCCCAGTTGTTCAAAGTATCTGTTTCTACTCGGCCCAATGCATCTGGTGCATTGTCCCAATTCACTCTTGTTACAAAAGTATAAAACCCATCTTCCACATCCGTTACATCAATCCACTGACAATCCAATCCTGAACCGTAGATATCACCACAACCCGCAGTGATTCCCATATAACTACAACCGTATTGAGCAGTTCCACCATTATCACAAACTAAATCTAAAACACAAAATCCATTCTTAAAACCAATCGGTAAAGCCAATCCATCCGAGTTATATAAAACATACTCTGCATAACCATCATAGTGATAATGATCATGACAATTATCGTAAGTAAACTGCTCAGGATTTTCCGTTGGTTCGCCGATCAAATAATCTGCTTCTCCATTGTTTTCAATATGTGTTGTAAAACGAATAATATCTCTCATTCCGAATCCTTGAAGACAACCTTCTTCGATTAGGCATTCGTCTGTTGCATTTAATGTCGTTAGATAAATAGAAGTTTCCAATACATCTTGACGCAAAACCAAATCCGGTGCATTCGGACAATCCGGATCTCCCATCGGTAAACAAGAACCATCTTCGATAGAAGCCAGTGGATTATAATTACAAGATGCAGGATCAGTACAGCCAGCAATTGGCCCTAGATAATTTAAACTAAAATTTATCGGTGTTCCAACACAATTATCATCAGCATCTCCAATTCTAATAATATAAGGAGTACCCGCTGCAAAATATCCTTCAACTACTGCTAGATCATCACAGCTTGGATTGTTATCATTATAAAAAATAGTCCCTTCGTTTGAATCATCAAAGCTACCAGTACAATCATCATATACCCAGATCTTCGTATCACATGTATTGTTATCGCAAGTGGAAATCAAATAAATCCCGACGGAGTCTGGTGTAAAAACATACCAGGCATTTTCATATTCAGTCACATAATCTCCTTCGGTAATTTCAATAGCAGAACTACAAGTACTTCCCGGAGGACAATTAAAATTCATACTAGTTCCATTACCGGACACTGTACCTGATCCTACATCTATTCCATCAACAGTTACTGCAAAAGCATCATCATGAAATATTCCGTCACCATAGGAATCTTCAATGATAAAAGTCACACATGCATCCGCAGGAACACAAACTTCGGTTTCATAATATTCATTATCCGCATAAGTATTAAAATCTACCTCGTGAAAAACAGTTCCATCAGCATCAACCAATCTCCAAGCCGTTTCGTAACCCCAGTTATCTGTATGAATATTTACAATAACAGTGGCTTCATCAGGATCACAAGCCAAGAGTTGATTAATATTTATAAAAAATGAAAAGAAAAGGAGGGTGTAAATTGTTTTTCGCATTGTTTTATATTTTGTTGTCTGATCAAAAAACTTATAAAACCTGAATGGAATTAATTTTATAAGTCTATCAAAGATAAAAAATCATTTATATTTCTAATATGTTTCTCAACCTTTGACCACTACTAAACAAATTCTTCTCACCCTTCATCAGTATATAACCAAAGTGTTATTACGAGTAAGTTTACGAACCAAGGAACCTCACTACTCACCTCTCACTCCTCACCCCTGTCAAATCGAGCATTGGTCTAGCTTGATGCAGTGCATCAAATGTGCAGAAGCCGATATTTGTCACTTAGCCCTAAAAACACTAACTTGCATTAAAATAAAAGCAAAATTTATCTGTTATGAAAAAATTACCTTTCTTTTTATTAATCCTTCTTTTTGCTTGTAATAACGAGCCTACTGGTCTAAATGACAATACTTCAGATACTACTGATAACCAGAAAACTGAAAATATTCAGGTCGAAACATCAGAAAATGCTGAATTAAGCTTTGACAATTTAACCATCTACCCAATTACTGCAGATGCTAATTTCATTGCAGCTTATACCATCGCATCTAATCTTAAAAACTTAAAAGAAGCCATCGATATCAAAGGTTTTAGGATTACTGAAAAAAAACCTTTTGGCCGTTTTGAAGATAGTGGTGCAGTTAACAATCTGACTGTTCAAAACAAATCTCAGGATACCATTTACTTAATGGCCGGTGATGTAGTACAAGGAGGAATGCAAGATCGAGTTCTTGCTTCTGATATGATTTTGCCTCCAAGAACAATTACTGATATTCCTGTTTTTTGTGTAGAACCTCATCGTTGGGAATACAAAGAAGAAGGCGATGAAGAAGGTCGACATGATCTTGCTGTAACTGATGATCACATTGCTGAACAAAACAAAAAAATCTTTGCTTTTACTGGATACTATAATGTCGCTTCTAATGATCTTAGAAAAACGATGAAGGAAACAAATAATCAGCAAGCGGTTTGGAATAAAGTTGGAGATTTGACTGCATTAAATAATGCTGAATCAACGACTGGTACTTATGCCAATCTCGAAAATTCTAAAACTTTCACCAATGAAAGAAACGAGTATGTTCAGTTCTTTACAGAAAAATTAGACCATCGAGATGATGTGATTGGTATGGTTGCAGTCAGTGGAACAAAAGTATTAGGAACTGATATTTTCACTCATCCGAATCTCTTTAAAAAACAATATGAAGTGCTCATTCATTCTTACATCACAGAAGCCATGTCTTCTGGCAAGAAAGTAATCATGAGCGAAGAAAGTGTAAAACATTACGGAGATAAATTGCTTAAAAAATTCAATCGAGCAATTGATAAAAAAGAAACAGATCAATCAAATTATTACTATAAAGGAAAACTAATTCACTTTACTGATTTGTAAACTCCTTTTTCAAAATATAAAAATGAGTAAATTGGAAATCTCCTATTTACTCATTTTTAATTTATTCAATTATTTATTTAGCCTTTTTATACATGAAATTAAACGTTGACATAGCCTGCCCTAGTAAACCCGAATGGATCGCCGCAGTGATGGCAGATTTTGATGCCTTTTTACAAGATCATTTAGACTGTGAACGAAAAGCTTCCGCTGTTGCCATGAGCATGGTTGCTAAATATCCAGACCGTACAGAAATCATTCCTGAATTAATCGAAATCGGGATTGAAGAACTGGAACACTTCCAACAGGTTTATCAATTAATGGTAGCCAAAGGTGTTCCAATGGTTCATTCTATTGGAGAAGATCCTTATCTAAAAATATTAATCAAACAATGTCATTCTGGTAGAACAGAAAGATTCCTTGATCGTCTTTTGATCGCTTCGATTGTTGAAACTCGAGGAGCTGAAAGATTCAAACTTATTGCTGATGCACAGACAGATCCTGAACTAGCTCGTTTTTATAAAACACTTTGGGTTTCGGAAGCTAAGCATGGACATGTTTACACCAAAATGGCACTTAATTATTTTGATGAGAAAACAGTTTACGATCGATTAAACTGGTGGATAGAACGAGAAGCTGAAGCGATCAATTCATTAGAAATCAGAGCGGCATTACACTAAACAAAAGTTAATAAGTCAACAAGCAATGGTACGCTGCTTTCTTATTCCTTTATTCCATTGTTCTTCTGTTCCTCTATTAACTTACCTTCAACAACACACTCATTATTATGAAAAAAATCTACACAATATTTATATTCTTTTTAATAACAAACTTCCTCTCTGCACAAACCATCACCGGAGGTTTCACTTGGGATAATGTAGAACGGTCTTATCGCTTATTTATTCCTTCTGACTACACTCCAGGAGAATCACTTCCACTGGTTCTAAATTTCCATGGATTTACTTCCTTTGCTGAGCAACAAGAAGGTTATAGTGCTATGAATTTAGTCGCCGATACTGCTAAATTCTTTGTCGTATATCCAGAAGGAGTTGATAATGCATGGAATGTTGGCTGGGCTTTTGGATCGAATGAAGATGATGTCGGATTCACCAATGCCTTGATTGATAGCCTTCATGCTGAATACGGAATTAATCTCGATCGAGTATATTCTTGCGGTATGTCTAACGGTGGATTTTTCAGTTACAAACTAGCTTGCGAACTCAATGACAGGATTGCAAAAATCGCGTCTGTAACAGGAAGTATGGTTGCTTCTGAAGCAAATAATTGTATTCCAGCAAATCCAATCCCGGTCATGCAAATTCATGGTACCGCAGATAATGTTGTCAATTATAATGGCTCGCCAGGAGTAAGTATTCCTATTGAGGAATTATTAGAAAATTGGATAGAATTAAACGGCTGTACTCCAGTATCGGATACCATCTTTGTTGAAGATATTTCGACCACAGATTTTTCTACTGCTCAATTAATTCAATACCGAGATTGTGATGATAATGTAATGATTGCTTTTTATAAAATCATCGGTGGACAGCATACTTGGCCAGGAGCGCCAATTGCGGTTGGGATAACCAATTATGATATAAATGCTAGCGTAGAAATTTGGAATTTTTTCAATGATCAGTATCCTTTGGACATGACGGTCAGTAGCAATGAGCCTGTAATCAGTAAACAAAAAATGACCGTGTTTCCTAATCCATTCCAGGATAACTTCACCCTCTACTCTAGCGTAGAAAACATAAAATCTATCCGCGTTTTAAATGCCTTAGGTAGAACAATTTACAGCAATAATAATTTAAATTCCAAGGCTTTTCAAATCAATAATATTGATTGGCCAAAAGGCATGTATTTTGTCCAGACAAAAACGGAATATACGACTCGAACCATAAGGGTTTTATCAAAGTAACACCACGCTTCAATCGGCCAAAGTTTTGCTTAGATGATACTTTCACCTAAGCAAAACTTAGCGCCATATTTTCCGAGTTTCAATCAGCAATTCCTTCTCCTCAAGATCTTCTTTTTCATTTTTAAAATACTCTTTCATTATCCATCGTCCAGCTTCTCCAACCGAAATATTTTCATAAAAATGATCTCGGCAAAAATGAACAAACTTCATCACCATAAAAGGATCAAACCATCGATAAAACCGTTTTTCAAAAGAAGCATAATCAGTGGTGTTTTTCCGAATCTCAGAGATTTTACTTTCCGCATCGACTGATTCTAAAAAGGCACTCACTGAAGCTGGTATCTTCTTCCAATCAAATCCTTCATTGTCATAAATATCAGGAATCAAATCATTAAACTTTTTAAAATCAACAAACGATTGATAAGCGTAAGTCAATAAGTTTTTTTGCTCCTGAATCAAATCTCCAACAGCTTTTCCAGTCCCAAATGGAACCCGATCTGAGATTCTTGGTGATGGAATAACTTTGGTCGTATTTAACTCATTTAATTTCCCCAGAACCATAAACTTATTTAAAAAATAAAAATCCTCTCCAGCCTTCCTCGTATTCATTCCTCCTTGCTGCTGATAAGCATCTGCCCGAACAGCCATACTTGATCCAATCGTCTCAAAAGCATGCGGATAATTTGCAAAACGTTTAGCCAAAGTGAAGTATCGAAGATGCAACTCATACTGAGTGATCGCTTGATAAATATCAGTTTCATAATCGCCGCCTCCCAATGGATGCTCATACCAAAGACTAGCCGCCTGTATTTCAGGATGTTTTTTAAAATGGTCCTCAATCGCTAAAAAATAATTCTTTTCACAAAGAGAATCCGCATCGAAGCCAAGAATGATTCCGGAAGGATTATCAACAGCTTCTAACCTAAGAGCAGCTTCGTCCATTCCGATCTTTCGAGCCAAACCAACACCCGCTTTTTTATGAGGAAGGTCAGCATGATAAATAATGTGAAATTGTTTTTTATTGGAATTATGTTTTTCAGCCCAAAACAAAGCCTTACCATGAGTTTTCAGGTTGGCCATTTTGATCGCATCACTGGTTTGTTCTCCATCATTGACCACTACAATTACTTCTACCGAACAGGATGGATTTTCAGCTAAATAAAGAGACTCAAGACTGGTCTCTAAATGCTTTTCATTATAACATGGAATGACGACAATAATACCGAGATTGGCATTAGGTGGAGTAGAAATTTGGGGCGGAAATAATGTTCTGTTTATCAGATAAGATGTAGGCATGGCCCAAAATAAGAATTCCCGACTTATTCAGTCAGGAATTCAATTAGATAAACACTAAATATAGGCAAATATTTACGTGAACTATTTAAATTTTACTTTTTTTACAATTTTCTTGTTTCGATCGGTAATCATCAAAAAATACAATCCAGTTAATTTATTAATTGGTCGGACCACAATCTGCGAATCATTTACATCTGTATTTACAGCAATCAATTTACCAGATATATCCATCATTTCTATACTCACTGTTTCAGAGAAACCAGAGCTTGTTGTTTCAATAGTAAATCCTTCTTCTGTAGGATTTGGATAAACCTGAACCTCCGTATCATTATCATCAGTAAACATCGTAAATTCTACAGTAGCTTTAAAGCTATAATCATAGGTTCCATCAAAATCATTTTGTTGGATTCTATAATAAATCAAACCCTCAACTGGGTTTTCATCTATAAAATTATAATAATCACCGCCTGGAGTATTTCCAGTACTTTCTACAGATCCGATCACTTCCCAAAGAGAACCACCGTTAACTGATCTTTGAACTTTAAAATATTCATTATTAATTTCAGTGGTCGTAACCCAACGGACGACTACTGTCTCACCGACTTGATCGGCTTTGACTCTTTCAAATTTCACAGAAAAATCTGATGCTGAAACTGTTGAGATCTGTACAATCGTTAATAAACTTAAAAGCGCTATCGCTTTTGAAAAAATGGTAGAAATTTTCATATTAAGAAGGTTTCTTAAGTCTTTGGGATCTATTACAATCCTCCAAAAAAATTAGGTTGATAAATTATGGGAGGGAAAAAATGGTAAATTATATTTACTCCTAGGCCTAAATCAAGAACTGAGCCATAGCAAGTATTTTTAATGTGTCCAAAAGACATAGCTTCAGCTTATTGAACAATGATTTTTAATAAAAAACCATCCAAACAATCTTAAATTCTAAAACAGAATTCCTAATTCCAATTTCCTATATTTGTGCCCATGTCAACATCAAGCAGTTTTCTAATAGAGACACAATACTTTCCGCCTATTCAATTCTTCAAAGAAGCGAACTCCTACCCTGTTGTCATTTTAGAAGCTCAGGAACATTATCAAAAAGGTGCTTATCGAAACAGATGTCAAATCGCCGGACCTAATGGTATTCAGAGGCTTTCTGTTCCTTTAATTAAAGGCAAAAATAACAAGGCACCGATTCTGGAAGTCAAAATAGCTTACATCGATAATTGGCAAAAAATACATTGGCATAGTATCCAAACTGCATACGGAAAATCTCCGTTCTTTGAATTTTATCAAGATGATTTAAAACCAATTTTTGAAAAGAAATGGACTTATCTCTTTGAAATGAATTTCGAAATTATTGAAACGTTCAAAGCATTACTACAGCTTTCTTTTGAGCTTAACAAAACAACATCTTATACTAAGACACCTGAGCCAACTGTCCTTGATTTTAGAAATCAAATCTCTCCTAAAAACTTTCTGGAATCTGATTTAAAAGACAAAAAATACCCTCAGGTTTTCGAAGCAAAAAATGGATTCATTCCAAATCTTAGTATTCTGGATTTACTTTTTTGTCTTGGCCCAGAGAGCTATTTTTATCTTAATTCTTGATCTTGTAGAAAATGAGTGAATCCCCTCCTAAATGCAAAAAAACAAGCAAGCAGTAAAATATCCCCACAATCCTCCTTTCTTTCAAATCAAAACAATACATTTATACTTGAAATAATATAGTTATGTTGGTTATATGGCCATACAGTTATCTGACTACATAACCTCATGACCATATAATCACAAAACTACAAATTCATAATGAAGGGAATACTCAACGAAGACTTACAAATTTTCAGAAGCCAAATCGACCAGATTGTCAAAGAACTTCACGATTTGACCAATGATATAGGCCATGAAGAACTTTCGCAAACCATCAGCGATCTGCGCAACCGGATTAAAGAGCCTTTTATGTTTGTGATTGTAGGTGAAGTGAAAGCCGGGAAGAGTAGTTTTATAAATGCCTTATTAGATACAGGAAGAGATATTTGTAAAGTCGCTCCCTCCCCTATGACAGATACCATTCAGCAGATCGTTTACGGCGAAACAGCATCTGAAATCAATATCAATCCATATCTAAAACGTATCCATCAACCAGTTGAAATCCTCAAAGAAATTGCCATTGTCGATACACCCGGTACGAATACCATTATTGATCATCATCAAGAAATTACAGAAAGATTCATTCCAGCGTCGGATTTGATTGTTTTTGTTTTCGAAGCAAAAAATCCTTACCGACAATCAGCCTGGGATTTTTTCAAATACATCAAAGAAGATTGGCGTAAAAAGATCATTTTTGTTTTACAACAAAAAGATCTGATGAACGAAGCGGACCTCAATCACAATGTAGATGGTGTCCACAAATATGCGGTTCAAAATGGAATCAATGAGCCTTTGATTTTTGCGGTCTCAGCAAAACAAGAAATAGAAGGATTAAAAGAAGAAAGCGGTTTTTTAAAAATCAGAACCTATATTCAAGATAACATAACTGGCGGAAAAGCTCCATACCTAAAACTGGAAAACAATATTGAGATTTCTCAAAACATAAACGAACGAATAGAAAAAGGTTTGACTGATCGAAAAGATCAATATGCCGCAGACATCACCTTCCGTGATGATATTCGATCTACTTTGGACGATCAGGAAATAAAATCTAAAAAGCAGGTAAATGTACTCGTTGAAAACCTCATTGCTGCTTATGATAAAATCACCTTGAAATACGAACAAGAATTATCTCAGGGCTTAGGTTTATTTTCTTTAATGAAACGTTCCATTGTTTCTATTTTCTCGAAAGAATCTTCTGCTAAAGAATGGTTAAACAATCTCGCCGGAAATCTCGAAAAAGATCTCAATATTGAGCTTAAAAACAAACTGAATGATGGTGTCATCGATATCGCAGAATCTATTCAGCAAATGGCAAAAATCATTGATCTAAAGATCAAAAGCAGTCAGACCATTCTAAAAAACGATCATGAGATCTTCAGCGATATTGCGGAACGTAGAGCTAATGTTTTGACTGAATTGCAATCCGCATTTTCAAAATTCATGAAAAAATCTGAAAACTTTGCAGATGATAGCCTTTTAGGAGACCAATCCAATATGGCACCCAATTTAGCAACAGGCAGCGGAGTTGCAGCAATTGGAGTTATCATTATGGCATTGACCAATAGTGCTGTTTTTGATATCACTGGAGGTGTTTTAACGACCATCGGTGTTCTTTTCGCTGGCGTATCCATTGGTTTGAAGCGACGAAAAGTGGTAAATGGGTTTCATGATGAAATAAATCGTGGAAGAATTCAGATGGAAGATGAAGTTAGTGGAAAATTAAACACATATATTGGTCACATAAAAGAGAAAATTGACGCTAATTTCAATAATTTTGATGACCTCTTAAAAAAAGAGATTGTACAAATTCAGAAAATCAATGATAGCCATGTTTCTATCGTTGAAAGGCTCAAAAAACTTGAAAATGAGCTTAAAACCGCAACAAACCCTTAGATTTCTATTTTAAAGCAAAAAAATCAAAACCCTAGAAATCAAATAGTTATAGTCATATCCCCCAATTGACAAAAAAACAAGTTCGTTAATATCTGATTTTTGTATTCCAGAAGATATAACAACTAATTTAAATTCATTACTTTGTGTAAATAACAGAGAGTTTATTGGCTTATTCAGCAATAAAGTTTATTTAATTATACTGCACTATTCTTTTTACAAAATATAATTTCATTTTCAACATCTTAGATGGGGAAGATAATTTATTGGTTTTAATAGATTTAACTATCTTTGTAAGCCTTTAAATTCCCTTCAAAAAACCTATAAGAACAATTTAATTATTGAAAGAAGCCTCTTTCTCCTGACAGAATAGAGCCATTTTTCAAGATAAACCCAAAAGTACATGACTCGTAAAACCCTATTTTCAGTTTTATTGTTAATATCTTTCCTAGGATTCAGCATTAGTCTTTCAGCGCAGACTACGATCAAAGGTATTGTTATGGATGCTGCTATTAATGATCCAATTATCGGAGCAACCATATTGATTAAAGGAACTTCAACTGGAGCTGCTTCAGATTGGGATGGCACTTTTGAACTAAAAACCGATCAACCTCTCCCCTTTACGGTAGAAGTTGCTTACCTCGGTTATATTACAAAAGAGGTTGTTATTGAAAATGATAAACGTATTACCATTAATCTTGCGGAAGATGTAGTAACGATTGAAGCAATAGAAATTAAAGCTAGTAGAATTTCAGACAAACAAAAAGAATCTCCGCGTTCTATTGAAACCCTCGATAATATTGGGATCAAAGAAACACCTGCATCCTCTTTTTATGATGGCCTAGGTTCTTTGAAGGGAGTAGATTTAACAGCGGCAAGTCTAGGCTTTAAAGTTGTAAATACTCGAGGCTTTAATAGTACCAGCCCGGTACGTTCCTTACAGACTATTGATGGTCTAGATAATCAGGCTCCAGGTCTTAACTTCTCACTTGGTAATTTCCTTGGGACTTCCGAATTAGACATCAATAAGGTCGAATTAATTGTAGGTGCGAGTTCAGCATTTTATGGACCGAATGCCTTCAACGGAGTAATTAGTATGGAAACAAAAGATCCTTTTTACACGGAAGGACTTTCTGCGTTTGTACAAGTTGGTGAACGTAACATGCTCAAATCGGCTATCCGATGGGCAGATGTTTTTCAAAATAAAAATGACAAAGACTTCATTGCGTACAAACTTAACTTTGAATATATGCAGGCCGATGATTGGGTTGCAGATAATTATATTCCTGTTGATGGAACTGATACAGGTTTGAATAATCCTGGAAGGTTTGATGGTGTAAATACTTATGGTGACGAATACCAAAACTTTACTGATTTCTCAGATTTACCTTTAAGCAATCCCGTTAGTTTATTAGGTCAATGGCATCGTACAGGTTATAATGAAATAGATTTGGTAGATTATGATACCAGAAACTATAAAGCAAATGCTACTGTTCATTTTAGATTAAACCCTGAAAAAGATGTTGAATCACCTGAGATTATTATTGGTTCAAGCTACGGTTCTGGAACAACGGTATACCAAGGGGACAATCGTTTTAGCTTAAAAGGAATTACCTTTTTGCAGAATAAAATAGAGCTTCGAAAAAGAAATAAATATTTCCTAAGAGCTTATACTACTAGAACAGGTGCAGGAGATTCATATGACCCTTATTTTACTGCACTACAGTTACAACAGAACTCTAAAGAAGATCGAGAATGGGCCATTGATTACGCTTCATATTGGCAGGGCTTTGTCGTTCCTCAAATACAAGAAGGCGGTTATCCTGAATTAGAAATCCTATTTGACGCAGATGGAAATATCATTTTTAACCCAGACGGAACTGTTGCCACTTCTTTTGATGCAGATGGTGCTAGACAATGGCAAATAGATAATAGTGAGTTATTGAATCAATGGCACAGTGAATCTGCAGCATTTGCGGATGGAGGTGGAAATCAACCAGGGTCAACTGCTGTCCCTTTTTTCGAACCAGGATCTGATCGATTCCAGCAAGAATTCGATAATATTACTGGTACACTTAGAAGTGAAGGAGGAACGAAATTTTTCGATAATTCTGCATTGTATCATGTGCATGGAGAATATATTTTCACTCCACTTTGGACAGATAAAATTACAGTCGGATCAAATGCGCGATTATATACGCCTAAATCTAAAGGAACTGTTTTCTCTGATGCTCCAGGGATGGATGCAATCACAAATTTTGAATTTGGTGTTTATGGAGGAATGGAAAAATCTTTTCTCGATAATAAGATGAAAGCAACCTTTGCGGTCAGAGCGGATAAAAATGAAAACTTTGACTGGTTGTTTTCACCAGCTGCTTCTTTAATTTACAAACCTAGTGACAATAACTTTTTCAGAGCATCCTTTTCATCTGCCATTCGAAATCCTACTTTAAGTGATCAATATTTAAGTCTTGATGTAGGACGAGCAATCTTGTCAGGAAATTTAAATGGCGCTCAAGACCTCGTTACGGTTGAATCGTTGTTTGACTTTTTTAGTAGCCAACAAGCCGTAGATTTGGATAGCTTTAACATCGCTCCAGTAAGGCCGGAAGAAGTAAAAACGTTTGAATTAGGATATCGAACAACTTTGTTTCAAAAATTATTTGTGGATGCAGGGTACTATTATAGCATCTATGATAATTTCCTTGGATTCCAGATTGGGGTTGATTTAGATTATTCTGTAACTGGTGGTGGAGTTGTTTATGAAAATATTCAGCCTTTTAGATATGCGGCAAACTCTTCAAATACGGTAACCACTCAAGGGCTTGCTTTAGGTTTGAACTATTATGTCGCAGAAAAGTATGCCCTCACTGGAAACTATTCCTGGAACAAACTCAATAAAACCTTTGATGATGATCCAGTCATTCCTGCATTCAATACGCCAGAACATAAATTTAATATTGGTTTTAATGGTAGAAAATTAAACTTTGGAAAAGGTATGCTGAGTAATGTTGGTTTTAACATCAATTATAAATGGATCGAAGGTTTCATTTTTGAAGGCTCTCCTCAGTTCACAGGTATTATACCATCTTATGATATGGTTGATGCACAAATCAATTTTTTAATTCCTAAAATAAGTACCACATTAAAAATTGGAGCTTCTAATCTTTTAAATAATGAAAGATTCCAAACTTATGGAGGTCCAAAAATTGGTCGACTGGCTTATATTTCAATGACCTATGACCCAGGTAGAAAAAAGAAATAAAACACTTTTAAAAACAGGCTAAATTTATTTAGAGCATCCTGTTTATACTAATACATTAAGAACAAATTAATTCATCACAAAATTTTTATTTATGAAGCGGATATTTACTTATCTAATATTATTTACACTCTCTATCTCTTTGTCTCAAGCACAAAGATATGATTCAGAGATTTATGCTAAATCTGAAGTCCAAGTTTCAGAAAATGTTTTGTATGGTTTTAACTATACAGTCATAACCATTCCTTCTTCAGGCCATACGTTTAAGCAACCTTTAGTAATGGATATTTATTCTCCACCGGCATCTGACCTCGATGAGGTATCAGAGAGGCCATTGGTATTGCTTTTTCATACAGGTAATTTCTTACCTCCTTTAACAAATGGTCAAATTGCTGGTACTAAATATGATTCTTCAGCAGTTGAGATCTGTACACAATTAGCGCAAAGAGGATTTGTTGCAGCATCCGTTGAATACCGTGATGGCTGGAACCCTGGAGCACAGACACAACCAGAAAGAGCCTTAGGTTTAATTCAGGCTGCTTACCGTGGAGGGCAGGATGGAAGAAATGCAATTAGATTTATGAAAAAGACTTATGCTGAAGATGGAAATACATACGGTATTGATACTTCAAAAATTGCTACTTGGGGAAATGGAACAGGTGGATATCTTATCTTAGGAATGAATGGTCTTTCCAACTTTAGTGAAATTATTACCACTACCAATGGTCCTGGTAAATTTTTATTGGACGTCGATATGGATGGTACTCCAGAGACGCCTATGGTTGCTCCTCCTTATCATGGTGATCTTGAAGGTAAGGTTTTCACTATCAATCCAGATGCTGCTTATGGCCTTCCTCCTGGTGATACGACTAATTTCCCTAATTATGTCGACTACAACGATAATCATCAATTAAGTATTAATGTTGGTGGTGCTTTAGGAGATATTTCCTGGTTGGATGATCAAACCATTCCAATTATTTCTGTACAATCGATTGACGATATTTTTGCACCTTATAATGATCGTACCTTGATCGTACCTACTACTGGTGACCCTATTGTCCAAGTACAAGGACTTAGACAAATAGGTATGTCTCAAGAAGCTTCTGGTATAAATCAAGCTTGGAAAGATTTCAACATTAATGATACTGGTGCTGCAACTGCAACAACAAATGCTGAAAACTGGGTAAATTTCGTAGATTCTACAGAAATGAGTCATCCTTACTATGAAGGATCTTTCTCTTGGAAAAAACCAAATAACTCCGCAGGAATTGATGAAGGAGTTGTAATTAACTGGTGGAATGAAAACGATTTATCTCCACCTTTCACAGGAGCTCCGGGTGGTGCACCTTGGAACATGATACCTTATCCAACTGGAGGTACTTTCCATACGAATGGTTTAGTACTTAATGAAGGCATGTCTGCTGCAAAAGCAAGAGCGAATATTGCAGAGATTATGGATTATGTTATTCCAAGAGCTTGTATTACACTTGACTTACCATGTATAGTTACTTCTGCTGATGAAGTTATCTTAGCACAAAGTCTAATCACGATGTCTCCTAACCCAGCTTCTGGTCAGGTAACAATCTCTAGTGTTGAGAATGAGCCGATCCAAAATATTGAAGTTTATAGCATAAGTGGTCAGCTGATTTCTGTTAAGAATGACGTGAACAGCTCTAACGCAACGATCAATGTTGCTAACCAAGTTCCAGGAATGTACATCGTTAAGATTTACATGGAGAATGGTTTTGTAACTAAAAAATTGGCGGTTAAATAAGATCAACAATTTATTCTATAAAAAAAGGGGAAAGATACTTAGGTGTCTTTCCCTTTTTTTATGTTTAAAGTTATAGCTTGGTTCTAGTATTTCTTTAAATTGAAAGAGTAGTCTTTTTTCTTTCTCATACTTTTTCCATTGCTGAAATGGGCAAGGAATACCGACTGGATATTCCGGCATAAAAAAGCTAATTCAAAAAAAGGCTCTACACTCAGGCATTCACCCGCTCCCACCTTTTTGAACACTCCCAACTCGCTTACTCTGTTAATCTTTAAGTTAATTACTTTTTTATTTAACAAGTCATTATTTTAAATAGTTATTTAAACCTAAGTCATTTCATTTTGTTATAAAAAGCAAATAGCTTTACACCAGAACGATTTGAAAATGAAAAATACACCAGAACCACAAAGAGATACCACCCTCATTTTCCATCCATACAACATCATCATGATGTTATCGATAGGAAGTTTGACCATGATTTTTTTAGCCTTAACTGCAGCCTTCATGTATTCCAGAATACAGAATGGAGCAGAGATGCCGGACATTGAACTTCCATTTATTTTTATTGTAAATACCTTGATTCTTTTGGGAAGTAGCGCTACGATGCATTGGGCAAAAAAATGCTATTTGCAGGATGAAACAGAGAATTATCAATTGGCATTGATTTATACCATGATCCTAAGTATCATTTTTATGATCAGCCAATACTTTGGATGGCGAGAATTATTTACTAGTGAGATTTTTATTAATTCAAATCTGTCTGCTTCTTATTTATATGCGATTTCAATTCTACATTTTGCACACGTTATTGCAGGTCTCCCCTTTTTAGCACTCTTTCTTTATACCGCTAGAAAAAGGATGAAAGAACCGGTAAGTGTACTCGTTTATTTTTCTGATCCAGAGAAACGTTTGAAACTTAGACTACTAACTATTTACTGGCATTTTTTAGATGCCCTTTGGATTTACTTGATTCTTTTCTTTTTTATAAATAGTATAATTTAGGCTCAGAGTGGTTTTCAGTTTTAGATGAATATTTTATAATAATCCAAGTAATAACTTTACATTAGTGTAATTAATATAAAGCTATTTAAATTATATATTACCCAAATCTAAAACATGAAAAACCTGCTCCTCGCTCTATTCGTATTATTATCGAATATCACCATTGCGCAAAAAGCTCCGCTAAAATGGGGAAAAGTATCCCAAGAAGAAGTTGACTTAAATCTTGTAGAATTTGACTCCAGCGCCAAAGCCGTTGTGTTATGCGACTACGGCCGAATGTACATTGACATCTCTGATGGCTTAATATTTAGAAGGCATGTCAGAATAAAAATCTTAGATGAAAGTGCAAAGGATAATGGTGATTTTTCTATTCCTTACCTTCATAAAGATGGAGCAGAAAGAATACTTTCCATCAATGCACAGACCATCAATGTAGAGAACGGAAAACCTAAAAAATTTGCAATTTCAAAAAAAGATTTTTTTAGAGTAAAAAGAAACGAAAGTGTTTCAGACTTAAAATTTTCTTTCCCAAATATAAAAGCCGGATCTATTCTAGAATATTCTTATTCTTTAGAATCTAAATATATCACGTCTCCAGATCCATGGTATTTTCAAAGCAAATTTCCAACATTAAAAAGTCATTTATTTGTTTCTATTGGAGGCGCATTAAATTATAGCATTTTATATCAAGGAAGATCTTTGGTCGAAAAATACGGCAAAAAATCTGTCAACACTTGGGAGTTAAATAATTTACCCGCTTTTAAAGACGAACCTTATTGTCCAAACCCGGGAGACTACACCGATAAGATCCAATTCCAATTGTCCTCTTACATGTCCAACATTGGAAAAACACAGGTTATGGGCACCTGGAAAAGTGTAGCACAAGACCTATATGATGATGGAGGTTTGAAGTCATTTTTAAAACAAAATAAAGATGCAACAGCGATCGTAGAAACCATCGTTTCTAATGAAGATTCGGATAGAGATAAGGTTAAAAAAATCTACGATTATGTGATCAGTAATTATACCTGGAATGAAAAATACCGAATGTTTCCAAATGAAAAATATAAAGATTTCAAAACCAAAGCTGCAGGGAGTAGTTCTGAAATCAATTTATTTTTCATCAACTTACTTCAAGCTGCCGGGCTAGAAGCCACTCCTACTCTAGTCAGTACCAAAGGACATGGATTGGTTGCAAGACACATCACCTTTTACAATCAATTTAATAATTTAATTGCTTGTGTAAAATTAGATCAAAAAGATGTCCTCATCAATGCGACAAATAAATACCATCCTTTCACTTTACTCAACGCCACAAACCTAAATAGAGAAGCCTTAGTCCTCGATAAAAAAGATCCTTATTGGGTAGACATCGTTCCTTTTCAAAAGACCAGAAATGTCAAATTGATAACGATGGAAATTCCAGAACCAGGGCAAGTAAAATACAAATATGAGGTAAACGCTAAAGGTTATGAAGCGGTGGATATTCGGGAAGATTTGGCAGGAAGCGAAAAGGAACTTAAAGCGTATTTTAATAAAAAACTCATAAAAGAAAACACTGAATATACCATAGACAACATCACCAGTAAAGAGATCAGCACGATAGACAAATCTGTATATCTTTCTGCAGAAATCAACGACAATACCATCAGTACCGTCAACGATGATTTTATTTATATTAGTCCTTTTGTCGATCAATATTATGACTCAAATCCTTTCAATGATAAAAACAGGTACTTACCAGTTGATTTTTATTATCCATTTGATGATTCTTATATTTTAAACTTAAAAATTCCGGAAGGCTATGAGGTAGTAGAAATTCCTGAAAATTTAAACCTATCGACGGAAGACAAAAAATGTACGCTAAAACTAAGTGGTCAAGTCAAAGGTGATGAACTACAATTAAGAATCAGTTTTTCAATAAAAAACCCATTCTTTACGGCTTATGAATACCCAGTTCTCAGAGAAATTTATGATCGATATATTGAAAAAAGAGAGGAACAGATTGTTTTGAAAAAGAAAAGTTAGGATAAAGAATGGATGATCATGATGAAAATAAATTATAACATCAGGTTAAAAAAGGTATTAGTATAGTCCCAAATAGCTTGATTTTATGCCGAGTGTAAACGGTATTCAGTATTCGGTGTTTGGCATTAGAAGAGCCCGAATACCGAATACTGAACCTCGGATTATTGTAACATTGAATACATTCAAGTAAGAATCATTTATCTCATTTGTATTATTTTTTCTGTCCTTTACTTATCTTTGCAAAACAAAACTTAAAACCTTCCCGTTTTTGGATATATTTTTGGATCAATAAGCCTTAGATGGTAGAGATTCAAAGATCGCTATCACTATTTTCAAAGTAATAAAAACATATCGATAATGAAAAAATTAAATTATCTGCTCTTTATCCTTGGCATCAGTGCACTTTCATTTCAAATGAGTTGTGATTCTTCTGCTGGTGCATCCATCAATACTGGTGGGCTGACTATCAAAGGAGTGATTGCAAATGCTAATAACTTATCCTTTTATTTTGATAAGATTAATTTTGATAATTCCAATTTCATGTATCCTAAAACCGACATCGACGGTAATGGGAATTTTGTCTTAAATATTGAAGACCCTTTGGAAGCTGGAATTTACCGAATGAGAGTCGGTGCAAAGAAAACATTCCTAATCTTGAATGGCTCAGAAAAGGTTATCACTATAAATGGTGATATGAAAACTTTCGATAAATACGGTTATACCATGACTGGTGCAGACGAATCTATCGCATTTCATAAACACATGAAAGGTCTTGCTGATCGAAGCATCAATGAATCTGCTTCTGAAGCATACATCAAATCAGAAAAAAATAGCCTTGCCGCAGCTTTTGTAGCAATGACTAGATTTATGAATAACCCGAATAAATTAGCTGTAATTCAGGGCGCTAATGACAAATTGAATAAAGAGCTTCCAGGTTCTAAATACGCAACAGACTTCAATACATTGGTTGGACAAGTGCAAGCAAGTATTGCTCAGATGCAAGCTAAAGAATTGATTAAAGTTGGAAAGCCAGCTCCAGAAATTAAATTATCTGATCCAAATGGAAAAGAAATTGCGCTTTCTGATCTTAAAGGTAAAATCGTTTTACTTGACTTCTGGGCTAGTTGGTGTGGACCTTGTCGTAAAGCCAATCCTCATGTTGTAGATACTTATAAAAAATATAAAGACAAAGGATTCACTGTTTATAGTGTTTCTCTAGACGGAATCAATCCAAGATTGATGAATCGTTTTAAAACTCAGGAGGAAGTAGATGATCAAATGAATGCTGCTAGAAAACGTTGGGAAGCTGCCATCGAAAAAGACAATCTAGAATGGAATAATCATGTAAGTGATCTTCAATACTGGAATTCTATCGCTGCCAAAACTTATGGTGTTCGATCTATTCCTAAAACATTCTTAATCGATCGTGATGGAAAAATCGCAGCACTCGATCCAAGATTTACATTGGAACAAGAGATTTTGAAATTGCTATAAATTATACCCAACTTAGCTTTTAAAGCTTAGTATACTTATAAAAACTGGTCATTAGTAACAATTTACTAATGACCAGTTTTATTTTTAGCAAGTATCTAATCTTTCAATAATGCGCTCTTCTTCTTCTAGAATAAAACCCTAAGCCTCCTCACTCCTCATCTCTTCCCCCTGAATAAGGACAATGCCTACATCCATTCCCACAGCAATACCCTCTTTTCTCCAGATAATGTGCCGTGAATACATAGTTTCCATGCTCAATGTAATAATCGACATTCAGCACTAAAGGGTCATTAGGGGAGAATTTCTTTTTCTTATCCAAGGTTTATATTTTCTTATTAAAACAAAAATACCAAACTACATTATAGTTTGGTATTTTCATTTGCTTTTCAGCAGGATAGAATCGTTTAGAAAGTTTCCTTTATTTCGCGAAAGCCAATTTTGGGAAATTCAATTTCACTAATTCAAAAGTTCCAAATAGAAATCCAGTAAAGAACAAATCACCAAATACTCCATTCAAAAAGAAGTAAGGTTCTGCTCCTGAACCAAAAATAAAAGGAATACCCGCAGCATAAGCAGTAAGCAACCCCGTAAAATCTTTTGTATAAATTGGATCACCTAACCAAGAACCAAAATTACTTATCAAAAAGAAGATCACAGAAGCCGATAAACTAGCTCCCAAAACTCTAGCAAAACTCACTTTCTTTAAAAGCCCAAAGCCCATCAAAACAATCGCTATAAAACCAATAAACACATAAGGCTGGCTAAACCATTGAAAACCTTCATAGTATTGAGCATAAAATATATTATCTAATACCAGATTAGAAATCCATAAGGCAAGGAAAGGAATGATCAAAGCCAAATACTTTTTGGAAAGGTAAGCTGCTCCAAATAAAGACATTCCTGCTATTGGTGAAAAATTAGGTGCAATATCAATAAATCTGAAACACGCAGCTCCAAATATCATGGTGATGATTACACTCGCATTAAGATTTCTCTTTTCTTTATTCATTATCTATGATTTTTTAATCAATTTCTTTATTAAGTTACTAGAAGGAATTACCAATAATTTATTTTGATCCATTCCTTAGATGCACAAAAATAAGAGGAAATTACTTTTAACATAAACCTTTCTCTCTTTTTCTTGCGAAGTGGACTAAATTTTATTTTTTCAGCTCTAATAATACTGCAGCACCACTTTTTGCCTCAAATATATCCAAGGTTCTATATTCTTTTTGAAAAAATGCGGTATACTGAGCAATTTCGTCCTTTTCAGCATGAGAAAACACCAGCCATAATCGATCCCCCTTTGGAATTTCGATGTTTTCCAATTGATCGTCCCATTCTTCAATTACAATATTTGGAATCTTTAATCGCTCGGCATCTTGATAATGATTTGCATAAAAATGATAAGAATGTTTCCCATGAACAAATAAAAATGCCGCATCTCCTTCTTTTCGTTTTTCTGCGACTTGATAAAGAACCGGCCTCATTTCTTCAAGCGAAAATCGATTATAAAAGTATTGATATCCTTTTTGATTAAACACGATGACAAGCAATGGCATTATTAGCAGCCATTTCCATTTAGTCGATATTCTTTCAAATATTCTTTCCTGACCAATTCCAATCAGCAAAATTAGAATCGGCATAAAAAACAAAGTCAGTCTAGGGATCAAGGAATACAACTTCAAACCGGATGCAATCATTGCTGCTAGTATCGGTAAGGTAAAGATGATGACTTTCGAAAAGTCCTTTTTCCAAAAAGTATATAATGCCAAAAAAAATGTCAGTACTCCGAAACTTAATTCCAAAATAGTTGCTCCAATCGCAGTTCTAAAAAAGGTAATTATAATCTCTCCGAACTGAGTTAATTCCTCCAGATTCGTTGGAAGTAAAGGTAGAAAAAATCGACCATGGTAGTCTTCTAGATTTTCAAGACCTATGTCTTTTCGGATGATTGTAAAATAATAAATACCAAAACTCAATAACCATAAACCAATTGGTACAAGAATATAAACAGCATTATCATAAAGCTGTTTTTTATAAATTTCATACAAGTAAAAGATCCCCAATCCGAATAGCATAAATACACCTGGCATAGAAAACCAAACTACAAAACTCCCAATCAAAGCCCACCAGATGGCCTTCCTGAAATTCAAATCCTCTACCTTCCAACGAAAGCTCAATAGCAACAAAAGTATCGTTACCAATATATCTGAAGAATATTGTTTGACTTCCGTTGCGTATTGCAACAAAGGCATTCCAAAAGAAAATAAAAACAAAGGAAAGATCAAATATCGGTCAGGTAAAAACTTAGAACAAAGGCGATAAAACAAAACCAACCCAAGCAATGCAGCTAATAATGGAAACAATCGCAATGCATATTCATTTGGACCTAATATTTCCACCATCGCTTTTTCAGCAATGGCAAAAAATGGTGGTGCGTATTGGTATTCCAAATTTTCAAACAAGCCTCCGTAGGTACGTTCTATCAATTGACTACTCAAACAAGCTTCATCAATAAACAAAGAACGATTCTGTACATACATCAATATCCTGAGCCCCATTCCCAATACAATGATCGAGACCGCCAACCAAAAGAAAAAACCTTTTTTATCCAATGATTTTATCATCCTCTCTAGATATTTTCAATGAGCGAAGGAGTAAATAACTTAACTCAAACGACAGCAGGATACTATAGACTCTTCCCCCCATTCACTCATTCACTCATTCTCACATTCCTCAAGACACCATATAAGCATGGCTAATCGCCAGATCCTTTTTATCAAAAGAATGGTATTTATCATCAAGCTGAATCGTATTCAACAATTGCATATCTCCAGGTCTTGCATCCACCGCAGTGATCGAAATTCCCAAAGAATCATAAAGTTCTTCATATTCACTTAGCCGCCATCTATTCTGAGGCTGAACAGAATTATCAATTCGATCCCAAGTCTTATCTGAGTATTTTAGGAAATTATAGATATTAATAGAGTGATCAAAATGGGCAAAATGATCAGACATATCAATGAAATGTGATTGTATTCCTTGTGGATGAACCAAGGTCTTAAACTTCTCCAAAATCCCTTTCAGCACCTCCGGATATACATGCTCAAAAGTATTATTCGAATGCACCAAATCAATGCTCCCTTGATCTATCTCAATCTTTCGAATATCCATAATCGTATACTGAATATTTAACGCATCAAGCATCTCCTGAAAAGTATAATTCGACGGATTTTTTTTAATTTTTTTCAAAACAGCTAAACGTTCCGCAGCAGGATTCAGATACTCCGCTAATTTACCTTGCTCATGATATTTCAAAAACCAATCAATCGTCGTCAATACCTTTTCCTTATCTGTCAGGCCACTAATATCAACCGTATTAATTTGTTCCGCTCCACGAAGAAAAAGAGTAATCGGTACAACCGGATACCAGCCTGTTCCCAATTCCAAAGTAGTCTCTAATTTCCTTTCAGAATATTGATCAAAATTCGCCAAATGCTTTCGAGCATGAATCAAACGATCCTCAAAATAATACTCGGATAGTTGAACTCCTTTAGTGATATGTTTTTGAAAAAGGAAATTGATCCGGTGACTCCCCGGCAGGAAGGAAATAGTCTTTTGCACAATCGCTTTAAGCACCCACTTTTTGATCATAGAGTCTGTTTATTTTCTGGCGGCGAAGATAAGGAAAAAACAAGTATATCAGGTAGTCAAGAAAGCAAGTAGTCATCTAGTCATGTTGTCAAAGAGAGTTACCTAATTATCTGAAGCCCTCAAGGTAATTTGATAGCGAAAAAGCAAAATACTTAAACCATATTCCCTTCACACCATCATCATGAGCTACATCCCCCTCCGTGATAATCCGTGTATCAAATCCGTGAAAATCCGTGTCCCCGAATCACACCTTCTCCTTCAGCTCTATGTCCACCATCAAACCCAATTTATAAAAATCAAACCACCTTAAATTCACCCCATCTTTACTCAATTTCTTTTCAATATTCCCCCTCATCATTCCAAAAATAAATCTCAACGGATACTTTAAACCAAACTGTATACATCGCTGATAAGCAATCAGAAGTTTAGTTTCAACAAAAGGATACACTTGATGCACTTTCTTCAAATTCTCAATCCCCTTTCGAGTCTTATCCAGAAATACCTCCACCCTTTCCAAACCAATATGTTCCAAAGGATTATCAATATGCTTCATGGCTATTTTTCGGTTTTTCAACTCAAACCCAAAAAGCGTATCCTCATGTCCATACTGCCTCAAATTTTCATCAAATTGAATCTCCAAAAACACAGCACGAGGTACCAAAAAGTTATTGGTCTGAAATGCATGATAAGGTCGGTTCTGACGCTCTCGATAATCCACTTGCTCCCGTTGAGTCCCATAATGCCAGTGAAAGCGTAGCGCCTGTTCTTTTGGAGGTTCTGCATTATATACTCGACCACCATATACTAAAGTCTTCGGTTCTATCGCTTCAATATAATTTTTTATAAAATACGATGACACTACCTTTGAATCACAATCCATAAAAAGCAAGGATTCATATTGAGCAACCTTAGCCAATTCATTGCGAATTTTAGAACGCCCCAGGTTCTCAGGTAAATCATGATAGGACACATAATCAAGATGATCAAGTGGTTTATTTTTCAATCTGAAATGTTCCTTAGATCCATCATCAAAGCAAATGATCTCAAAATCAATCCCAGCCTGAATCGCCTGTCCATGCAAGTCATGAACCAGCGCTCCAATCTCAAAATTATATACAGGAATCAATATTGAAAGCATCTTCAAAAAATTCTAAAAAAGACCAAATAAATACTCCGCATTATAACACTTTTCCACCAAAGCCCCCTATTTTCGTAAAAATTTCAAAAAAACACACTTTCAATCAAAACTGAAAGTAGTGAAACGTTGTTATCTTTGTGAAAAAATCATCGAACATGAATCAAGCTGCAAGTATCCAAACTATTTTAAACGACCCAAGCCTTAAACCTGAACTTAAAGCTATTGCTGAAAAAGTACTGGATTCCAAGAGAATAAGCGAAGAGGAAGGTCTCTTTCTTTTTGAAGAAGCAGAACTGGGATATCTGGGTGCATTGGCCAATCACATCCGTGAAAAGAAACATGGGAACAATACCTATTTTAATAGGAATTTCCATATGGAGCCAACCAATGTCTGTTTATATACCTGTACTTTTTGTTCTTATAGTCGACTGATCAAAAAACGAGACGAAGGCTGGGAGTACACAATGGAAGAGATGATGGACATTGTAAAAAAATATGATGACCAACCTGTTACGGAAATTCACATTGTTGGTGGCGTTTTACCGCAATATGATTTAAAGTTCTATGCTGATCTTTTCAAAAACATAAAGGCTCATCGTCCAGAGTTGCACGTCAAAGCCCTCACCCCTGTCGAGTATCATTACATTTTCAAAAAAGGAAAAGTAAGCTATGCTGAAGGGATGAAATTGATGAAGGAAGCAGGTTTGGATTCGATGCCTGGTGGTGGTGCAGAAATCTTCCATCCGGAGATCAGGGATGAAATTGCTGGAGGAAAATGTAGTGGTGAAGAATGGCTCCAAATCCATGAGGAATGGCACAAACTCGGGATGCGTTCAAATGCTACGATGCTTTATGGTCACATTGAAAAATTCAAACACCGTATCCACCATTTAGAACAACTTCGAGCATTGCAAGATAAAACCGGAGGTTTCCAAACCTTCATTCCTTTGAAGTTTAGAAATCAAAACAATCAAATGTCTCATGTTCCGGAATCTACCGTTGTGGAAGACCTTAGAAATTATGCAATCAGTAGAATCTATCTCGATAATTTCGATCACATCAAAGCTTACTGGCCTATGATTAGTCGAAATACGGCACAGATTTCTTTGGCATTTGGCGTGAATGATATTGATGGTACGATCGATGATACGACCAAAATTTATTCGATGGCTGGTTCGGAAGAACAGGCACCTGCGATGAGTACCATGGAACTGGTTAAATTGATCAAAGACGTTGGCAGAAAAGCAATCGAACGAGATACCCTTTACAACATTCAGAAAGATTACACCGATCACGTTTTCGAAGAAGAGGTCGTTTATAAAGGCTATACGTCGCTTCCGGTTGTAAATAAATAATATGTCAAGAATGTAAGTGGCCAAGAGGTCAAGAGTCTCCATATTCCTGATCACTTAGTAAAAATAAAAAAGACAAATGAATAAGACCATCTACTTTATCAGACATGGAGAAACCGAGTACAACAAATTAGGAATTGTACAAGGCAGTGGTATAGATAGCGAGCTCAATGAAGTAGGCCAGCAACAAGCCCAGGCTTTTTTCAATCATTATCAAAATGTGAACTTCGAATTAGTAATTGCTTCGGGATTGCAAAGAACACATCAAACGGTTGCTCCTTTTATTCAAAATAAAAAGATCCCTTTTGAAAAAACACCTTTGATCAATGAGATCAATTGGGGAATTCATGAAGGCCAAAAGTACGAGCCTTGGATGAAAGATAGTTACCAGAAGATGATCAAGGAATGGAGTGTAGGAAACTTTGATGCAAGCCTCGAGAAAGGAGAAAGTGCTAGATCATTAGCCGATAGATTACAGCAATTTTTAGACGGCATTGTGCAAAGACCTGAGAAAGAAATCTTAGTTTGTACCCATGGTCGAACCTTGCGATGTATGATGTGTCTAGTGAGTCAACAACACCTTCGAGAAATGGAAACCTACCATCATCACAATACGGGTTTATATAAAACACATTGGAAAAACGGCGCTTTTGAGGTCGAATTAAAAAATGATACTCTACATCTAAATGGATAAATTAAAAGTTACCGCCGTAAGTTATTTGAATACAAAACCATTCTTGTATGGTTTGCTCAATCATCCTGTGCAAGAACAGATAGAATTGACATTAGACATTCCATCAGATTGTGCAAAAAAACTACAAGCAGGCGAAGTAGATCTCGGATTGGTGCCTGTTGCTATTATTCCTCATTTAGAAACACCTTATATTATTTCTGATTATTGTATCGGAGCAGTTGGAGCCGTAAAAACCGTTTGCATTTTTAGCAACTCCCCTATTCATGAAGTCAAAGAATTATTCCTAGATCATCATTCTAGAACCTCTGTTGAATTAGCAAAAATACTCATTGCAAAATATTGGAAAATCCAACCAAAGGTCAGTCCAGCTAGTCCAGGTTTTGAAAAGACTTTAAAAGAAGGGCAAGCGGCAGTAGTGATCGGAGATCGGACCATTGAGCTGTTTGATTTTTACAAATACCACTATGACCTTGGCGAAGCTTGGACCGCTTATACTGGCCTTCCATTTGTTTTCGCAGCTTGGGTGAGCAATAAGCCGATGTCTCCAGAATTTATTAAGCAATTCAACGAAGCTCTAAAAAATGGCCTTGATCACATCAACCAATTGGTCTACCTACTCCCTACTCCTGAGAAAGGTTTTGACTTGAAAACTTATTTCAATAAATACATCAGTTACACCTTAGATACTCAAAAGAAAAAAGCACTTACCCGGTTTTTGAAAGAGATGAATCAGACGTTGCAACCCTCGTTAACAGAGAGTTTGGCTTTGTAAAAAGCGCAGTCATCTACCCCCCAACTTTCTCAATATAAACCAAAACAGACTCAATTTTCTCATCTGTCAAATTCGCAAAATTATTCATGACCACTGGCTTCCAATCTCGCCAAATTTCTTGAGCTCTTGGATGATCCTCTTGTATCATCTTCTGAGAATTCCTAATCCAGTCATACAAATCACTTCTAGGATAATCGCTCCATTTTTCAATTACACCCGCTAAAGCAGGTCCGGTCATATCATCCACCATATTTCTATTATGACAGGATGCACAATTCGAATAAAATATTTTCTTACCCTCCTTAAATTCTGCACTAAATAAATCTATTGGACTTTCCCCATTGTCTGTCGAAGTCATTTCAAGTGTATCCTTTTCATCAGTAATTTCACCTTCTGGCAAGAAAAAAGATAATGCTAACATTGAAATCACCATCAACAAACTCAACCAACTTAGGTTTATAATCGAGTTTAAAATTTTCAATTTTTCCATAATTCTTTTCTTTCTAAATTACCACTGATTCGGATGTAGCTCAATAGCAATTCCTCGAATTACTTGTCTAGATTTATTCTAATTAGGGAAACATGAATTTTATCGCTTGACTAGAAAAGATTGCGGTTGTAACTTAATAGGTTTGATCTATTGTTTAATATCTTACATCTTCATCCATAGAAAATTAATATGAAACTATTTATAACTATTTTATTACTCCTTTCTTTCAACGGTCTTTATGCGCAAGAAGCATCGACAAAAAAAATCTCCTATGGTGTCGAGTTCCAATCCTCTTTATTGTCTTTAAATCAAGAAGATGGTTCTTTACTAAACATCACCAACACACTAGGCACGTCTCTTTCAGGCTGTGTCTTTATAACCTTAAATGAAAGCCTAAGTTTTAAAACAGGTTTAAGTTTAAATCAAAGGACGATACGATTCAAGGACTATTCTCCAGTCTTTGCTTCTGACATAGCTCATTCAAGTGGGATTGATGAAAAAGCATCATGGTTTCAATATGACTTCCAAATATTTTACTTTGGGATACCTGCTCAAGTCAAATGGAATCTTTCTCAAAACAAAAATCATCTATACGTAAAGGCAGGTGCAGAAACTTATTTCAAAATTTCATCCAGTGAAAAGTCTCATATTTTCGAAAGTCGGAAAAAAAGCTCTGAACTTAAAGGAAATCTAGATGGGTTTAGTTCTATTCTACTAATCGCAGAATTAGGTTTTGGATATGAATTTTCATTAAAAAATGAGAAACAATTTTACATCGAATCAGTTGTGGAGCATGCAGTAAATTCAGTTTTCGAATCTAATAATTTGGTTATTGAAAACAATTCGATTAATACGATAAGCCTCATCAGCACTGATGGCAATTATTATAATTTTGGATTAGCTGCTGGAATTATATTTTAAGTATTATTGCGATGATTTAAATTCATAATTTAAAAGTCTAATTTATTCTAAAAAACCAACTTAATCAATAAATGAAATGTCCTCCAATTCTCCTTTTTCTCCTTTTTGCAAACTTTCTTTTTGGTCAAGACAAAAAGATAAGCAAACGAACATTTGGAATCGAAATACAACCCAAAGTTTCTGTACCAGTTTTAGAAGATAAAGGAATTGCTGAGGCTTCCAATAAGGCAGGTGCAGGAATTTCAGGAATTGTATTTTTCAATTTTCATCCCCAACTAAGTTTTAAAACTGGACTAGGAATTAATCTCATCCGAATCAGTCAAAAAGATTATTCTCCACAATTTGCTTGTGATTTTGACGGCAACACTGTTGACCTTTTTCAATCGTGGCAGACGCATGATTTCTCAATCTATTATTTCAGTATTCCTGCTCACTTAAAATGGGATTTCACAGACCGCAAAAACCACCTCTATGTAAGACTCGGAGCAGATATACTTTTTCGAATTGGATCAAGAGGGCAACAAGTTATCCATGAATGTGGAAGCAATGAATTGGAATCGAACACATCAATTCGAAATTTTTCTCCTTTCCTTATTTTCACCGGGCTTGGTATCGGTTATGAATTCACGCTTAAGAACAAACGTCAATTTTATATTGAACCTAATGTTTCTTATTCCTTAAAGCCACTTTTCGATACGAGGACTGGTGGTATATTAAGTGAATTAAAAATACCATATAATAGTAACTTGATTAATTTGGGTTTAACCGCTGGTTTGAAGTTTTAGGAGTCAGTAAAAACTGCTACATTTGCACTATGAAAAAAAAGATAGCAATCATTGGGGGCGGCCCCTCGTCACTTCTTTTGGCTGCCTTTTTGGATACCGATCTTTTTGACATTACCATCTTCGAAAAGAATAAATCATTTGGTAGAAAATTTCTTGTTGCTGGAAAAGGAGGATTTAATTTGACTCACTCAGAGACGATCGAAACTTTTATAGAACGATATACGCCTTCTATTTTTTTAGAAAAATCACTTTCCGAATTTAATAATCAAGATTTAATTCAATGGTTTACTGATATTGGTATTCCGACTTTTGTTGGAAGTAGCAAAAGAGTTTTCCCTTTAAAAGGGATTAAACCTATTGAAGTTTTAAATGCTATTTTGCAAGTTTTAAAAGATAAGAAAATTGATTTCCAATTTGAGCAAACCTGGATTGGTTGGAATGAAGATGAAAAAATCATTTTCCAATCTGGTCTAAATATTCAAACAGATTATGTTGTTTTTGCATTAGGTGGAGGTAGTTGGAAGGTCACTGGATCTGATGGTCAATGGTTGGATATTTTTTCGAATAAAGGTATAAAAACGCTTCCTTTTAAATCTGCTAATTGTGCCTACAAAATTCAATGGCCAGAACATTTCATTTCTAAAAACGAAGGAAAACCACTTAAAAATATTTCTGCTACTTGTGGTTCTAAAATTCAAAAAGGAGAAGCAGTAATCACTCGATTTGGTTTGGAAGGAAATGCCATCTACGCTTTAAGTCCACAGATTCAAAAGGAATTGGATGCTAAAAAATCAATTACTATCTTTCTTGATTTAAAGCCAAGTCTTTCTGAAGAAATCATTCTAAAAAAACTAACGGATTCTAAGCTAAAAAAGACATCAGATAAACTTCGGGGAGATATAAAACTGAGTACCATCCAGCTCTCTCTCTTAAAATCATATAGTAAAAAAGAGGATTTTTTAGATCATAAAAAACTTTCTCAGATCATTAAAAAACTACCATTAGATATTCTATTCGCTGCACCTATAGACGAAGCCATTTCTACCACAGGAGGAATTGATTTAAAAGAAGTAAATGAACATTTTCAATTAAAAAAAATAGATCGTACTTTCTGTATTGGAGAGATGCTAGATTGGAATGCACCGACTGGCGGCTATCTTTTGCAAGCCTGTTTTAGCATGGGCGTTTATTTAGCGAGGTATTTAAACAATTTAGAAATGAGCGAATGAGCGAATTCCAATAAAGGATATTGAGTGAAGTATTAAAAATCAAAGTTTAAACTATAAAGTAAATAAATCACTGCACCTAATCATTTCAATTAAAAAGCATGTCTGAAAAAATAAAACTGCAAACACAATTAAGTTGGGAGGATATTAAAAATTTTAATTTCTATATTTTATATCGTAGAGGAACAACAATTTTCATAACTATCATTGGGGTAATTATGCTCTTATTTGCGCTTTCCTATTTCTTAGGATTTTTCTCTACTCTTTCGAAACCACCTATTGGCCAATTGCTAATGGGTTTGGTATTCACCATTGGCCTTCCACTATTCACGATTTATTCTGCTCGAAAACAATTCAACTCAACCGGAAGGTTTAATGAAAAAATTACTTATACTTTTGACAAGGTTTGGATCGAAATAATTGGTGAGAGTTTCGAAACAAAAATAACCTGGGAGAAACTGCATAAAGTTAGAGAAACGGACAAATGGTTTCTGCTTTTTGCAAACAAAAACATGGCTCACATTATTCCTAAAGACTCTTTATCTAATCTTCAAATCAGTTCATTAAGAACCATCATTAGAAGTTTTTCCAATCCAGACTTTAAAGTCAATTCATAGTTTTCAAAAAAATAAAATGGCAAAAGAAATAGAAAGAAAGTTTTTAATAAAAAACGAAAATTGGAAAACCCTAGTAAAAAGCCAAATACAAATCAAACAGGGCTATCTCAATGACGATCCGAATCGAGCAGTCCGAATTCGTATAAAAGATCAAAAAGGGATTATAACCATAAAAGGAAAAACAACAGGATTTAGCAGACTTGAATTTGAATACGAAATCCCCTACCCTGATGCTTTAGCGCTTTTGAAATTATGTAATCAACCTATCATTGAAAAAACCAGATATCATGTTTTTGAAAATGATCTTTTGTGGGAGATCGACATATTCGAAGGAGATAATAAAGGTTTACAAATTGTAGAAGTAGAATTAGATGCTGAAGACCAAAAGGTACAAACGCCGGAATGGGTAGGCCAAGAAGTTACCGATGATTCAAAGTATTATAATTTGAGCTTGATGACCTTTCCTTATACTCAATGGAAAAAATAAACATAATTAATCTTTAATAAAGAATCAATTGCTTATTTTGGAGATAACATTTTTTAAAATCTATTCCTCCAAATCAACCAAAGCGAAAATGAGACACCTCGTCCTTCTTGTCCTAAGTGGCTTTGTCTTTTCCTTTGCTTGTCAAAAAGAAACCCCACCCCCAAGTACTCGAACTTCCAATCCAGGAATTCTTCCAGGGCGTCTCGATCCTCTAGAAGATAAATATTTCATCAAACGCTATCAAGGTTTTATTGGCGAAAGCGATTCCATTCCCATTAATATGTTATTAGTCAATTGGGGAAATGGTCGATTAACTGGACAAACTTATTACCAAAATCAAAATGGTGTTTTAAAATTTAATGGCCGTTTAAAAAAGGATAATACTTTCGAATTAATCGAAGAAAGATTTAAAAGAAGGAATGCTTCTTTCTCTGGAAAAATAAATAATCCTACGGATATTTCAGGAACTTGGTGGAGTATTGACAGTACAAAAAACATGACGTTTCATGCTAAAGAAGTTTTACCAACTGAAGACTATGACCATTGGACTGGAGCCTGGCACCTCAATGATCCATGGGATACCACCATCTTAATTATCGGAGGTGTTTCTGAAAGGGAATTAAACTTCGCTATTAATATTTACACCAATGATTACACGGAAGAGTTTTTTGGAACAGCTAGTATTCGAGGCATTCGGGCAGTCTATGAAGAAGAGCTTTACCCTATCTATCGGGAAAGTTGTCATCTCGAATTTTATCGTCGAGGAAAAGAGGTTTATTTAGATGAGAAAAGTTTTCCATTTTTATGTGGACTTGGACCGAATTGTTGGATCAATGGTAGTTACGAAGATATTTATACTGGAAAGGAAGCTCGGATGAATTTTATTGGAAAGGATTCTGTCTTTGTAGATACCGCAACTTTTGAAGCCTTTTACGATTTAGTCGGGCCTGATAATCTCAAAAAATTCGCTTACAATATGGAGCGCTTAGAAAAAGATGAAATCTTTAATTCGAATTACGATCCGATTGGTATCCAATGGAAGGGAAGAGTTCGTGGTTTTCATCGAGAGAAGGAAGGTATCATTGCTTATAATGCATCAAGAAATATCTGGGCCGCTACGACTACCCCACCAACTTCATTCATGGGACCGATGAAAGTCCATTATTTCACCAATGTTAAAAAAGATAGATTCAACATCCATCCTACTGTAAAGAAATGGATGAAAAAATTTAATAATTGTACGGTCGTTTATGAAAGTAAATAATAAGCAGTAATACAAACTAAAGCTCCTTGTAAAACCATCGTCCCATCCATCAAGCCAGAATAAAAATAATCATGACGGTCAGGGCTTGACAAACGAACTAAGAATCCTGTTGATATAAAAGAAATCAATAAAGAAATGCAAATAGCTGAAGAATAAAAACCCAGATAGGTATTTATCAAAACCAAAGCCAGACCAAGACCTAATAAAATCAAGCCTAAATAATTTGATTTCTTAACTCCTATCTTCGCAGGAATGGTACTCACTTTACTATGACGATCCACATTCAAGTCACGAATATCAAAAGGTAAAGTTATTGCGAATACAAATAAAGTTCTTTCAAAATACATCAAAACATGGCTTGTATTAAAATCGATTTCTGCTTCCACAATTGGCAACACTACGGTCACCCATGCCCAAACTAATGCAACTAGATAAATTTTTATTTGGTTAAAATCTCGTAGGCGTCTTTGCTTTCCAAAGAATGGTAACACATAAGCCAATGAAAAAAAACTAGGTAAGACTGCCGCAACTTGAACTCGGAAAGGCATTTGAAAAAAACACCAAGCTGTTCCTAATCCAGCAATGACCGCATAGATAATAATATGATGTCGAAACCGAGCAATCACTCCATAACGTTCGATATCTAAAAAATCTTTTAATCGTAAAATTCCAACAATTCGATGAAGGGCATACAGTAACCAAGTTGAGCAAAAAACAAATCCCGTTACCGCATTCCATTCCGTTATTCCAGTAAGAATATATTGCGTTTGTAAAGCAAGCATTAAAGCTCCAGCAGCAATCCAGAAATTGCCATACAAAACAAGGTCAATGATTTTTTTTATCGCCCACAAATCGATTCGTTTTTAAATTATCAATCACCTGCAATAAAGAATTCTATCATCCATTTCCCAGGTTCCTCTTCTATGAATCCAATTCTATAATCAATCGGAGTTCTCACATACTTCCCATAGGCATAACCTTTCTCACCTTTTAATGTTTTGAGTTTAAGCCAATAATTTTCTTCACCATTGATGGTCTCTTTGGTTGCATTATCTTCATTCTCGATTTTCACATGGTCCCAACTCAAAGAGCCAACAATCTTCGCATCTGAGCTTGGTTTTTCTCGTAATCTTACATTATCACCAATCACAACTCCTTCAAAAAAAACATCTTCAAAAACTTCTAACATATATACATATGGAGCTCCATATCTTTTTTTATTCTGATAAGAACTAAAACTCCCTCCTAGCTCTAGACACATAGCAAATTCTTTCCACATATCAGAATCATTCGGAGCAGTATCTAATTTCCAGTATTTTATAAAACTCTCTTTTTTTGTATCTTCTCCAAAACTAAAATGTAATTTTTCAGGAACAAAAGCTAAAAATCTATTTACATTTTTCGCTCTTACAATGTTGTAAAGCTGCTGTCGAAATTTCAAAAAATTCGCATCTTTGGGAGCCTCATCAAAAGGATATAATTTCCCTTTTCCTTCCTTTAGTTTTTCAGGCCATTGTGGAATTTCATAATTTTTAATTGTAGCCGTCGGGTTTGGAGTCGTGGTCGTTGTTTCTCCAGAAGTATTCGTTTCCGAACCTATAGCGGGTTCAGTAATTTTAGCTTCCTTCTTTACTTCTGGAGTTTTAGAATCCTTGCATGCAAAAAAAGTAAAAAGCAGGATAGAAATAAAAAAGACCTGAACAATTAATAATTTCATTATTTTCATTGGCTTGATTGTTTTACTTTTTAGAAATCCTTGACTTTTTTTTTAAAATCACAAAAACTTTATACGCTAATCTCCGAATAGTAGATTTTTGTAATTTTCAAATATAAACAAAAAAACCTCGTGAACAAGTGCCCACGAGGTTTTTCAATATCGATTATAAAAATCTCTTTATCGTTTAACAACACTTAATTTTTGAACATACTGTCCATCTTCCGCATAGACATGAATCCAGTAAATTCCTTGAGCAAAATGTTCAACATCCAACTCAATTTGTTCATTTTGAACTCCATCTATAGAACGTTGGTAAACCTTTCGACCCAATGCATCGTAGACATTTAAATCAACATCTTTTACTGATGTAAATTCTAAATAAAGTACCGCTTTTTCCTGAGTTGGATTAGGATACAATTCGAAACGAAGTGACTCGTCTAAATTATTGGTATTTACAAAACTACCAACGGTTACCGTCTCCACAGAAGTACAACCATTTGCATCAGTCACGGTTATCATATAGTCCCCAGCGACTAAAGCTGTTGCAGTATCAGAAGTTTGAACAGGATCAGTATTCCACTCGTAAGTATAAGGCATCATTCCTCCTTCTGCCATTACTGAAGCAGTTCCATCATCCTCCATTCCTGTTGCATCTGTTGTATTAGTAGTCAAAACGATTTCATCAGGTTGACCGACAGTTACCATTTCTTCTACCGTACATCCATTTGCATCAACTACGATTATTCCATATTCACCTGCTGGAAGGTCTGAATAATTATCATCAAATTCATAAGGCTCCGTTCCACCAGATATGGTAACTTCCACTCCTCCATCACTAGCTCCAAAACATGAGGCATCAGTTACAGCATAGGCGACAACCAATAAAGGTGGTTCAGTAATTTCAAATGAATTAACAGACTCACATCCATTGGCATCTGTTGTGGTTACAGAATACATACCTGCCATTAGATCTTCAGAGCCATTTTCATAATTAAATTCATATGGCATAGTTCCCCCGGTAGCAATAGTCATTGCACTACCATCAGCTTCACCAAAACAAGAAATATTCGTTACACTTACAGTTGCTTCTAAAACTGCAGGTTCAGTAATCATAAAAGAATCTACACTTACACAACCATTTGCATCGGTTGCTGTGACCATATAGGTTCCAACCGCTAAATCAGCCGTTCCATCACTATACTCAAAAGTATAAGGACCTGTTCCGCCACTTGCATCAGTCATTACAGAACCATCAATTTCTCCAAAACAAGAAATATTCGAAACCATATTATTGATTGCAATCGGTGTAGGATCAGAGATCGAAAATTCTTCAACCGTCGTACACATATTCACATCTGTTACGGTAACCGAATAAGTACCCGCAGATAATTCTTCAGGACCATCACTATATTCAAAAGTATAAGGGCCGCCGTTTCCACCATCCGCTGTAATTGCTACACTTCCATCTGCATTGCCAATACAAGAAGGACTTGTAATAACAAAAGATGCGGTAATCTCAGAAGGTTGACCAACCATAAAAACTTGAGTTCTCGTACAACCATTCATATCTGTAATCACTAAGGTATATTGGTCAGCACCTAAGTCAGTTTCTCCTCCACTGAATTCATATTCATAAGGTGCCGTTCCACCTATCGCCGTTGCAGAAACAGAACCATCTGTCGCACCAAAACAAGATGCATCAACAACTGTAATAGTTGGTACAATTTGATCTGGGCCTCCAATCATATAAGACTCAACTACAGAACAAGTCCCATCAGTAATCGTTACAAAATTTTCTCCTACACATAGATTAGAAGCAATACTACTTGCTCCAGTATTGGTTTCTCCTGATGACCAAGTAAAGGTCAAATCCATTCCTCCAGCACCTCCTGTAATTTCTATCGAAGCAGCTCCGTTACAAGTTCCAAAACAACTAGCATCTGCTGAACTCATTAGTGTTGCTGAAATTGCTTCTGGCTCAGTCAAGGTGCTACAGAATACATACACTTCGCATTCAAAAGCATCCGTTACCGTAGCACAATAAGTTTGATCACCAGATAATCCAGCTAAAGTTCCTGAGGTTGACATTGCACCTGTTGACCAATTGTATAAATAAGGAGCAGTTCCTCCTGAAAAATTAAAAGTTACAAATCCATTCTCTGCACCAAAACAAGTTGGAGAAGCAGATAAAGAATCTGCAAAAACAAATGCTTCAACTTCAGTGATCGTTACCGTTTGTACAGAAGTACAAGCCAATCCATCTGTAACGGTTACCGTATGAACTCCAGCACTTAACATAGTCGCAGTTGCAGTAGTTTCACCATTATCCCAAAGATAAGTATAGGTTGAATTTGCATTGGTAATATTTACCGTTGCCATTCCAGTATCTTCACCAAAGCAAGAAACTGTTCCACTAGCACTAATAGAAACACTTGGTGTCAAGATTGTTGTACAAGATTCAAAAGTACAACCAACACCATCTGTAACAGTAACACAAATCTCTCCTCCTGGCAAATCAGTAACCGTTTCTGAGGTTGCTAAATTTCCCCAAACATAAGTGTAACCTGATCCTGATCCTCCAATCGGAGCAGCTGTTGCGCTTCCGTTGTTTCCATCAATACAACTCACATCTTGAGTACTAAAAGCAATTTCTATTTGAGGTAATTCAACAATAGTAATCTCATCAGTTGAAGTACATCCATTAGCATCGGTAATCGTCACGGTGTGAACACCTCCATTAAGTGAAGTAGTTACTTGTGTCAAATCACCATTATCCCATTCATAAGTATAATCTGGTGTACCGCCAGTACCTGTTACTTCTCCCAAGCCGTCAGTTCCTCCAAAACAAATCACCGGTCCTGGATTAGCTGTAGCAATTAGTTGATCAGGTTCTGTGATTTCAACTGTTGCTTCACCTGTACATCCATTAAAATCAGTAATGGTTACACTATGTATTCCAGCTTCAAGGCCAGTTACCGTAGGTCCAGTCTGAGCATTATCCCAGAGATAACTATAAGGAGCAGTTCCTCCCACTCCTAAGGCTTTTCCTTGTCCATCTGATTCACCATTACAAGTAACCATACTTGTTTGTTCCAAGTCACCAGTCACAGGATCTAACTCCATGATAATGATCGTTGAAATTGTTTCGAATCCTACACAATCCGTCACTGTTATGGTATAACTTCCTGCTGCAAGACCACTTACATCCAAACCTGATAATCCAGGTTCACTCCAAGAATAATTGAAACAACTTGGGTCTCCTACTCCACCTGTAACCGTTAGGAAAATGGATCCATTTGTATCTCCATTACAAAGTAAAGGACTATTGGTTTCAATAGAATTAATGGTAATTGGGACAACATTTACCCCCCATAATTCTTCTCCATATTCAGTAGTAAGGCCACCAAAATTGATGACTGAATTACCAATATTGTTTAGAAAAAATGGTTTATGAGAATTATTAAAAATCGTATCATGAGGGATACTCGTCAATCGCTGCGTCGATGAAGTCGTTCCATCTGTTCTCCAAATCTGGTATCCATTAATATAATCTGTTGCAGTAAAATAAAGTACATTGTCTTTAATCACTGGAAGTTGAGGGCTCGAATCTGAATCATCTGTTGTAGGATCAGTATTTAAATCTCCAAGTAGGACAGTTCCTGTTTCCGTTCCATCCGTTTTCCAAAGTTCAAATCCAATCCCTTCTCCTTTAGCTTTAAAAATTAAATTGTTATCTAAAACAGCTAACATACCTGGAGAAGAAGATCCAAAACCGGGGATAATATCTTTAACAATAGCTACCGAACCTGTAGCTGCACTTGCTTTCCAAAGTTCAAAACCTTGAACACCGCTATTTGCATTAAAATATAAATCATCATTCATTGTGATAAAATCCGTTGGTGTTGATCCGAATGTATCTGGAAAAATCTCTACCAATTCTATCGCTGGTGAAGCACTAGCATCTGATCGAAATAACTCAATTCCATTTGTACCATTATCAGCAACAAAAAACAAGTGATTTCCTACCGCATTCAAGTTATTAGCTTCGCCATCCAAAGGTCCAGCGATTACCTCACCAGCCAAAAGTGTTCCTGCAGAAGTTCCATCTGTTCTCCATATTTCTGGACCAGCAACCCCATCATTTGCAATGAAATATACTTTATCGGCAACAGAAGTTAAGTCAGTAGGAAATGACGAAGAAGCACCAGCAACAATATCTTTAATCATTACTGTACCTGCTGCAGACCCATCCGTTTTCCAAATCTCTTTTCCATTGGTTCCATCATTAGCGACGAAAGCAATTTCTGATGCACCTAATGCAACCATAAACTCAGGAGCTGATCCTGAAATTCCTGGTAAGACATCAGCGACTATTACTGTTCCGGCAACTGTACCGTCTGACTTCCAAAGTTCATCACCATTTGTTCCATCATTGGCATTAAAATATAATGTACCATTGATAATTGTGAGTCCTCCTGGGTCAGCTCCAGATGCACCTGCGTGAATATCCATAAACATAACTGTGCCGTCAGTAGTACCATCAGTGGTCCAAATCTCTGTACCATTGACTCCATCATCAGCAGTAAAATACCAAGTTCCGTTGTACTGGATAAAGTTGGCAGGATTAGAATCCTGAAATGGATCAGGGTTAATATCTTTTAAAACAACAGTACCATTGGGTGTACCATCACTGACCCATAGTTCTTCACCAAGATCGCCATCAGCTGTAAAATAGAATTGTTCTCCAATCCGAAATTTTAGTTCAATTCCAGACCATCCCACACCGGGATTGATGTCTTTTACAAGATATTCTTGTCCAATTAGATTTTGAAAACCTAAAAGGCAAAGGAAGAATAAAATTGATTTAAAGTGTAATACTTTTCTCATCAGTTAGACCATTTAATTTTAAAGAAAGATTATAATGAATTAAAAGAGCTAAAATTTTAGTTCTTAAATAAGGTATTTGTAGTTCGTCGGAATCATCAATCGCCATTTTGATTTTTGTTCCGTCACTTATAGCTAAATCCAAAGCCAAAATTATTTTGGATAAAGACGTTTTAAGCCTATATATTAATTAAAGGTTTGGTTATGAAGGGTAAAACTTACTTAAGTTCTGCAAAACACAAGGTTCGGGCAGAACTTACAGCTTATTCAGGCAAAAAATACATTTAATCAAACCCAGAAATTCAGATAATACATCATAAATCGCTGTTATTCAGCGCTTTTAATGCAAATTGAATACCAAAGGTTGAAATAAACGAGATAGCCGCAAATAGACTACTTATATTAATTGGGTTTAGAGAAAAATACTAGAGAGATCGTAAAATGTCTTAAAAGGTTATCAGGAATTGAATTGCAATATTAATTAAAATAGCTTTAGAATAAAACAAATTTTAAAAAAATAACAGTTTAGGAAAACTGAGATAGTAATTTATTTACGTAAAAGTTAATCTTGAAAAACTCGTATTTCAACAAAAAAAATCCCGCCATCGTTTGAATTTAAATATAAACGGTGGCAGGAATTGCTTAAAGTATTATAAAAAGTATTCTAAAAATACTTGAAACTGTGGTTCTTTTTAATATTTAGTAATGTCCCATAAATCAGTCTAATCACATTTTCAACATCCTCTTTATGAGCCATTTCTACTGTAGTATGCATATATCTTAAAGGTAAGGAAATCAAAGCTGAAGGTACTCCACCATTTGAATAAGCGAAAGCATCAGTATCTGTTCCCGTTCGACGAGAAGCAGCTTCTCTTTGTAAAGGAATTTTTTGTTTTTCTGCTGTTTTTATAATTAAATCCAATAGCTTGTTATGAACTGCCGGAGCATAAGTAACAGATGGTCCTCCACCCGCTTTCACATCTCCAAGCTTCTTTTTATTCATCATCGGAGTATGTGTATCATGCGTTACATCAGTCACGATAGCTACATTCGGTTTAATAGTATTGGCGATCATTTCTGCTCCACGAAGTCCTACTTCTTCTTGTACCGAGTTGACGACATATAATGTAAAAGGAAGTTTTACTTTATTCTTTTTGAGGAGTCTCGCTACTTCAGCAATACAAAAACCTCCAATTCTATTATCCAAAGCACGACCGACATAATATCGATCATTCAAAATCATCATCTCATCTTCATAAGTGATTACACAACCTACATGGATTCCCATCTCCTCGACTTCCTTTTTGCTAGTAGCTCCAACATCAATAAAAATGTTTTCCATGGTTGGCACCATCTTACTACCTTCAGCACCTTTTCGAACGTGAATCGCCGGCCATCCAAAAACACCTTTTATCAATCCTTTTTTAGTATGAATATTGACTCTTTTGGAAGGAGCAATTAGATGATCAGAGCCACCATTTCGAATGACGCTAATAAAACCATTATCAGAAATGTAATGTACAAACCAGGAAATTTCATCTGCATGACCTTCAATAACTACTTTATATTCCTGTCCTGGATTAATAATCCCATAAGCAGTACCATAGTTATCTAATTTCCAATCATCGATGTAAGGTTTTAAGTATTCGAGCCAGAGTTTCTGTCCTGGTGCTTCAAAACCTGTCGGAGAGGCATTATTAAGATAGTCTTTTAAAAACGTCTCGGATTTCTTGTTCAGAATAGCCTTTCCTTTGGCTAAAGTATTGTTATTCATTTAAAAAGTGTTAGACAGCTCTGTTTAAAAAAAGTAATTCGGGTTGAGTAGAGCTCAAAGGATCTTGTGTGTAGTGTATTCTGATAGATATGAAGAGATATAAAATGTTATGCAGAACTAATTGAGGCGCAAATTTAGAAAGAAATTCGATATTTAATAAAATATCCTTCCTATTAATTATTTCACTTGTGGATAATTTTTTAAGAAAGGTGATGCGTCAATTTTTAGTTAAAATCATAGATTTTTTCCAAAATCCTCCTTGTCTCCTTCTATTATCCGCAACTTGTTGAGATAATTATTTAGCCGCAAGCCAGTTTTCAGGTGATTTCCTCCAGTTTTGAAGCGTTTCTAATTGAGTCTCATCGATATAACCGATATTGATTGCTTCTTCTAAAAGTGCATCATAGTTTGATAAAGTCGTGAAAGGACATTCAATATCTCCGAATGCTTTACTGGCTTTTTCAAAACCATAACTAAAAATCGCAATCACGCCAGCAATATTACAGCCATTATCTTCTAAAGCCTGCACTGCTTTGATGCTACTGCCACCTGTAGAGATTAAATCTTCTACCACTAATACTTTTTCATTGCCTCTAAGATGACCTTCGATCATATTTTGCCGACCATGCTCTTTGGCTTTACTTCTTACATAGATAAAAGGTAAATCCAACTCAGCAGCTAGCAAAGCTCCATGAGCAATACCGGCAGTCGCTACTCCAGCAACCATATTGAAATTGCCAAACTCTTTAGACTTTTCAGCTAAAGCCTTGATGACCATCTTTCGAGATTGAGGGTAAGAAAGAACCACTCGATTATCGCAGTAGATTGGAGATTGAATACCCGAAGCCCAAGTAAAAGGATTTTGGGGACTCAGTTTAATTGCCTTAATTTGCAATAGTTGTTTCGCTACTTCTGAAGCTATATTCATTGTCACTGTATCCATTTATAAATTGAACTCAAATGTACAAAATATATATAAACGACACGCCACTTTTACTCGTCTTTACTGAGAATTTGCTAGATAACAGCCTTAAATTCGATCAAAAGCTAGTTGCTCGTTATAGTGGAAAGCCTAAATTTCTATTGCAGTATATAGATATGCTGGAAAAAACGGAACGCTATGATGCGGTCATTATTCATCATCCAAATGTGAAGAAGCTTTGGAAAGACTTTAAGAGTTTATATAAAAGGATAAAAGCAGCAGGCGGTGTTGTTTTTAATGAGCGAAAAGAAATATTAATGATTTACCGGATGAAAACGTGGGATTTGCCCAAAGGGAAAATTGATCCGGGAGAAACTAAAAAAGAGGCTGCTGTTCGTGAAGTACAAGAAGAAACGGGCCTAAATGAGGTTAATTTGGTTAATCGTTTAACAAAAACCCTCCATACCTATCGTCAGAGAGATGGTCGTCGAATTTTGAAGTATTCCTATTGGTATGTCATGGAAACCCAAGAAGAATTACTCACTCCTCAAGCTGAAGAAGACATCGAGGAGGCGGTGTGGATCAGTAAAGAAGATTTTCTGGGAAGTAAGAAAAAAGCTTATCCAAGTATTTTAGACGTTTTAGATAGTCTTGAATAACGAAACTTTATTTCGAATAACAAGTTAATACTTTAAGATTATATTGACCGCTCAGAGTTTATTGTCCTCTAACATTTATTTTTAACATTTTTTTAAATAAATGTAAAGTTTATTGCAATTTTATATTCAGAATTCTGTTTTAAATTACGGAACTTTACCCTTCTAAAAGTTTACCAAAACCATTTGATACCTTTATTTATTTTTAAAACCCATAGAATCCAGTACTTTATTCGGATACAACTTAACAACACGGTTTTAATTCTTAAGATGTATTGCATATATTTGAAAAACAAAATTTTTAATAACGATCACAAACCAGTAGGAAATTATGTTGAGAATGAGAACTATGATTGCTTTAGTAGCACTTTCCTTTTCTAGCAGTTTTTTATTTGCACAGACCTCCGTTGATAATGGTAATCAATTTGTGGCAAAAGGATTTATCTTAGTAGAAGCAGAAGATCAAGATTGGTCAATTTACAATGATGAAGACAATAATATCTATTATATAGATTTTGAAAAAATAACTTTTAACTTATCTGAGATCGTAGTACTGAATGAGCAAAATGAGGAAGTTTTTAAAGAGGATGTACTCGACTTACCAGTAAACTCAATTTACGAATTAGACTTCAAGCCTTTTGGAACCGGTCAATTCAAAATTGAACTAAGATCATTTACTAAGTTTATAAAAAAAGACGTTTTGATTAAATAAAAACAGGAATTTAAGGATCAGAGATCATGAAGATGTGAGTATGGTCTCTGGTCTTTTTCTGTATTTATCAAATTCAAATTAATAAGCGAACCATTCTTTTCCCCCTCCTCCCCTTTTTTACTTTTTTATATTCTTTTTTTGCCTCTTTTGACTATTGCATATCAAAGGCCTTCCTCAAGTTATGGTTAAATACTATGAACTCGGGAAAAACGGCTCTTTCGATCATATGGAATAATTCCAGCAATAAAAAAACCCCAAGCAAGTCTCTTGGGGTAATTCAAATCAACTAATCAAAAGTTCTTTATCATTTCAGAGTGTTAAGCTCTTTTAAGATTCTTTTTATTTTCCGGGAGTTTTTTCAAATGCTCCGCTCCTTCGATATCTAAATTAAAATCATTCAAATCACTGAATTTAAAGAGACCTTCCAAGCTCAAAAGAACGAAGCCATCCTCTCCTCTCACAGTAATCAAAATATCGGTTATGGTATCACCGTCTTCTCTTAGATGAAAATCTACAGCATCACCCCCATCCTTTAAACGAATTAATTCTTCAAAATTATCTTTTTTAACACTTTTAATAAATTGCTTGTAGTCTTTACTGTCTATGATTCCTCCTTCTTCGACTAGAAGTAATCGAACTTTAGAAATCTTAGATGCTAATTCTCCTGTTTCAGGATCAGCACTAGTAAATACGAAGTTGATCAAAGATCCAGTCAAATTAATTGACGTAACCTCTTCCATACCTTTATATTGATTGTAAAAATTCTCTATGCTTTTTTGCTGGCTAAAAATGCTCAAAGGAAAGCAAAAAATGGCCAGGCTGAAAATTATACTTTTCATGCTGTAATGTTTTTTTGTTAGAAAAAATTCTTGAAAAAATTCCAGTGTTTTCTGGAAATAATTGATTTACCGAAACGGTATTGGTATTAAGCGCGATCTTTTTTGATGGCTTTTTTGACTATTTTTTTAGTCTCTTTAGGCATCAATTTTACTTTGCTCTGTTTTTTCAAAATCACACTTAGAAATTTATTAAGATCAGAATACCGGAGACTGGTTTTCATACTCATCATCACAAACTCTTCTCCGTCATTTACCAAGATCAAAAGGTTTTTAATCTTTTTGCTATTTCCTCTCATCATGATATTGACATTCGTCTTGCCATCTTTCACCAAAATGAGATCATCAAATTTATCTTTCTTTCTAGCTATATCCACAAATCGGTTATAGTCTTTTTGAGAAATTGAACTTTGATCTTCAGCAACGACGATTTTGATTTTTTTGATGTACTTGGTCATTTCCAAAGCCAACTTAGCATCTTCGTCATCATCTACATGATTTCTTGCAATCCCCGCTCCCATGTGAACTAAAAACCCAGGGAGCGTCATCTTTACATTGCCTTCAGTTTTAGGAATCTGCTGGTAAAACTTCCGAACACTTTTCTGAGCCATTCCGCATATCGGAATCATTGTTATCATTAGGAAGAGGAGTATATTTTTCATATTAGCTTTTTGGTTTTAGAAAGAGTCGAAAGAAAAGAATGATTAATTCTTATCTCGATCATCTAATTTATCTAAATGCTCCACTCCATCAACATCTAATTTTTTAGCTAAGTGAGAGATTTTGTCTAGGTCAATATTTCCAACAAAACTTACCATCACAAATTCATCTTCTCCACCAACTAATAATAACAACTCATTGATTGTATTTCCATCATCTTTGATCAAAAACTGAACGTTTTCTCCTTCATCTCTGACGGTCAATAATATCTCATAATCTTTGGTATTAATTGTTTTAACCGCTTCATTATAATATTGTAAAGCATTTTCATCTGTTGTCAAAACTCTCAAAGATTTTAAATCTTCAACCACTTCCAAAATTGCTTCTGCTTCGTGATCATTTAATTCTTCAATATCTAATTTACCAAGTAGTTGAAATAATTTTGGCGAAAGATAGACTACAGTAAAAGCATCATCTTCCATGTACTTGTCAAAGTATTTTGAAATTGCATCTTCTTGTTGCGCATAAGTGGTTCCCATAAAAGAGAACAAAGAGATCATAAGTACTAATAAATATTTCATTTTTAATTGTTTAATTATTTTTTAATAAATTTAATAGAACGTATTTCCAATTACAGCTCATTAAATATTTAGAATTATAATTATAGTTTTTTATTCTTTAATCACATCGGTTGCTTTTCTCACCATCACTATTCCCGATTCTGCTTTACTGGTTCCTTTATTTAGCTTTTTAGAAATCAACATCAATGCTGCTTTTGCTTCGGCGTAAGCTAACTTCGCTTCCGCCTTTTCTGTCATTGCTAATCCTGAAGGTGGCTTAACCATTACTTTATTAAAAACGAAAAGAACTCCGATAAAAATCGCTGCTACCGCTGCTGCTCTTCTGATGTAAACCGTAAGCGAATGTCGTCTTGGTTTTATATTATCAGTTGCTTCAACTGCTTTTAATTTTGAAGTCAATCTTTCATCAAAATCTCCGTCTAAAAAAGACGCTTGTTCTGTTTTAAAAAACTGAAACATTGGTCTAATCGACTCATATTTTGCCGGAATATCCTCTTGACTGAAATACTCCCGAAGCATTGCTTCGTCCTGAAGGCTCGATTCACCTTCCCAGTACTTTTCTAGGATATGATCAATTTTGTTAGAGTCCATATGATTCTGAGTTTAGTAGTTGAGACCGGATTGCTTTCCGAGCTCTGAATAAATTTATCTTTACTTGATCTAAGGTTACACTTAGAATTTCTGCTATTTCTTTGTAGGACATGCCTTCAATATCTCTCAATTGCATGACCATTCTTTGTTTTTCAGGAAGTTCGGTCATCATCTTTCCAATCCTTCCCATGGTATCATTGGTCGCAGCAACTTGATAAGGAGAAGCAGCTTCACTTGGCATATCAAAAGTATCTGCAAAGGCATCTACTCGACGGTGTTTCGACCGTAATTTATCAATGGATAAGTTTTTTGTTAAAGTCATACACCAAGCTTCAATGTTTTTATAAGTATCCAGCTCACTTCGCTTATTCCATACCTTTATAAAGACTTCCTGGACTACGTCCTCAGCTTCTGCCACATTGCCCACTATTCGCAGTGAAAAGCGAAAGAGCTTATTCTTTATTGGTAACACTAGTTTTTTGTAGTCTTCAATAATCATCACACTTACTCGACGATGCGTTTTAAATATTTGTTACAGTGAATTAAAAAGTTTTATTTTCAAATTTAACGTTTTTACTTTTAACCAGCCTATTAAATTGATTTTCAGCATCTTAAAACAAGAAGGTGCAAGGTTTTAATTCCTAAAACTTTAATTATAAAATATAATATATTTCCATTTTAACAGTTTTAATACTTCTTGGCAGGCTTTTTTCGGATATTCTAATAACCAAAAAGAGATAATTATTATGAGAAATTCAAATGAAAGTGTTACACAATCAGGCCTTACTTCTAATTCATTTTTAGTAAATGTAATGCCTCAGATTAAAATTAGTCAGAAAACGTTCCCTTTAAACGGAATTGATCCAGCTTTTGAAGGTCAAATGGTAAAAACTCCAGCTTGTTCTTCTAATTAGTAAATAAATCCTAAAAAGTCATCAAGCGATTAAAATGATTAATCGCTTGATGGCTTAAAATTTCTTTTCCAGCCTACTTTTGGCCCTATCTGACCTTTTTTCCAATTCCTCTTAATTAAGGTCCCTTTTCTATAAATCCTTTTTGCTATTTTTGCGTTTATGAAGAAAACCGCAGTACTATAGTGAAGAAGATTGATAAACTACTCATTAAGAGTTTCATACCGCCATTCATTGTAACTTTTTTCATTGCCTTGTTCGTATTGATCATGCAATTCCTTTGGACTTATATCGATGATATTATCGGTAAAGGAGCTAGTTTTTTGATTATCATGGAGCTACTCTCCTACTTATCTGTATCCTTGATTCCTACGGCCTTGCCGATTGCGATTTTAATTTCTTCTGTGATGGTCATGGGTAATCTGGCTGAGAAATACGAATTGGCTAGTTTAAAATCTGCAGGAGTTCCCTTATTAAGGATCATGCAACCTCTGATGTTTGTTACTTTTGGGATTGCAATTTTTTCATTTTTATGTTCCAATTATATAATCCCACTAGCCAATCTGCAATTCAAATCTCGGCTTTACGATATTCGAAAGCAAAAGCCAACCCTAAATTTGGAAGCTGGTGTTTTTAATGATGATTTTAAAGGGTTTATGATTCATATCGGAAAGAAGGGTGAAAACAACCGAGACATCGAAGATGTCATTATCTATGATCATACTTCAACCAATAAGACCCCTATGCAGATCTCTGCTAAAAGAGGAGAAATGTTTAATACTTCGGATGGGAATTACTTTGTCATGAAGTTGTATGATGGTACTCAATACCAAGAGACGAAACAAACCAGCAAAGGCAATTCTAAAACGTATCCATTCTCCCGAACTTCATTTAAAGAATGGAATAAAGTTTTTGATTTAAGTGAGTTTAATATCAATCGAACGGATACTGAATTATTTGATTCTCATTATACAATGTTAAGTGTTGCTCAGCTTAGAGGTAAGATAGATTCTCTGGAATTAAAAATCGAAAATAGACTGATCAAACTAGATGATCAAACGAATCAATATATCAGTATTTTTAAAAAGGATAGTATAGCTACTAATAAAAAAGCATTGGATAGTGCAAAAATCATAAAGGATACAGCTGACAATAAAATAGTTATTCAAAAAGATTCAACCATTCAGGATACTTTTAAAAGTCTTGAAAAGATGCCTATAAAAAAATCAGTCCCTATTCTAAAAACTACTAAATTTTCTAAGGATTCTAAACCAACAAAAGGAGATGATCTTCATAAAAAAGTAACCTCAAAAAAGGGAAATACTGGTAAAGACCCCATGAAATTAAAGATTGAAAAACCATTAGCAGAGTATGAAAATTTTACTGAGATCATTGAAAAGGAAGCCTTGCAAAGGAATCTCATTTCTAAGGCTCAGTCCTACGCTAGAAATCTACAAAGTCAATCGAAATCCAGTTTACGCTCCTTGGATAAATACCGAGAAGGTCTGGTAAAGCATGTGTATGAATTGAACATTAAATTCAGTATGGCTTTGGTTTGCTTTATCTTCTTATTTATTGGTGCACCGATGGGTGCTATTGTCCGTAAGGGAGGTTTTGGTTATCCTATACTAATAGCGATCGTTTTCTTTATGGTCTATATCGTATTGAATGTTTTTTGTAAAAAACTAGCGGAGAGTTTTGTCATGCGTGCGGAGTTTGCGGCCTGGGTACCTTGTGCTATTTTATTCCCTATTGGTATGTTTCTCACCTATAAGGCTATGCATGATTCTAAGCTTTTGGACGTAGATAAATACTTCACCTTTTTTAGAAAATTATTGGCAGGTAAGGGTTCGTTGTCCGAATAAATAAATGGGTAAATGAGCGAATTTGAAAAAACGACAATCTTAGTAAGTTTTTTTACGTTACGAAGACTATTCACTCATTTCAAAATTCACTCATTCACTCATTTTTGACTTGTAAAAACATCAATCCTTAATTCATCATCTCCCCTTCATTAATTCCTACCAAATCAAGGAAGAAAGCATATTGTAAAGCAGTCTCTTTGAAACGTGCAAAACGTCCAGATGCTCCACCATGACCAGCTTCCATATTGGTATGTAGTAACAATGAATTTTTATCGGTCTTTTGATCTCTCAATTTGGCGACCCATTTGGCAGGTTCCCAGTATTGAACTTGAGAATCGTGATAACCAGTGGTCACCAACATGTTCGGATAATTTTGAGCCTTCACATTATCATATGGAGAATAAGATTTGATGTAATCATAATACTCTTTATCCTTTGGGTTTCCCCATTCATCAAACTCACCAGTAGTCAATGGAATCGTTTCGTCCAACATAGTAGAAATTACATCTACAAAAGGAACAGCAGCGACCACACCTCTCCACATATCCGGTTCCATGTTTACAATAGCTCCCATCAATAATCCACCGGCGCTTCCACCCATGGCAAATAATTTATCCTTAGCAGCATATTTTTTGTCAACCAAAAACTTCCCACAATCAATGAAATCATTAAAAGTGTTTTTCTTTTTAAGCAGTTTACCATCTTCGTACCACCATCGGCCCATCTCCTCTCCTCCTCGAATGTGTGCAATCGCATATACAAAACCACGATCCAAAAGACTTAAGCGAACAGAGCTAAAATATGGATCCATACTACTTCCGTAAGAACCATAAGCATACAATAATAATGGAGAGCTTCCATCTAGTTTTGTACCTTTTCGGTAAACCAATGAAATTGGAACTTTCTGACCATCTCTTGCTGTAGCAAAATGTCTTTCAGAAATGTAATTTTTAGAATCAAAATCTCCAACAACTTCTTGTTGCTTCAACAAATTCATCTCCTTTGATTTCATGTTATAATCATAAGTAGAATTTGGTGTTGTCATAGAAGTATAGCCTATTCTAAGAACCTCTGTATCGAATTCCGGATTTATAGAAGTGTAAGCTAAGTACGCTTCATCCTGGAATTCAATATAATGTTCTTGACCTGACCAAGGTCGAATTCGGATATTGGTGATTCCTGCTTTACGTTCTGAAAGTACCAGGTAATCTTTAAAAACGTCCATACCTTCCAAAAGTACATCATCTCTATTTGGAATAACTTCTTTCCAATTTGCTTTTCCAGTTGCATTAATCGGAGTTTCCATAAGTCGGAAATTCTTAGCATCCATATTCGTTCGAACATAAAATTTATCCTCATAATGAGAAATATCATATTCCAATTTCCGCTCTCTTGGTTGAAAGATTTCAAAGTTCCCATCGGGGGTACTTGCATCAAGAATTCTATATTCAGAAGATAAAGTCTGATAAGAACCAATTACAATATACTTGTCAGATTTTGTTTTATAAACAAAGGTTCCGAAGGTTTCATCTTTTTCATGGTATACTTCAACATCTTCAGTTGCCGCAGTCCCAAGTTTATGTTTAAAAATCTTGTACGCTCGTAAAGATTCATCTTTTACAGAATAGAATAGCGTTTTATTATCGCTCGCCCAAACGGCACGTCCTGTCGTATTTGGAATTACATCGCTAAGCATTTCGCCTGTCTCCAAGTTTTTAAACTTAATGGTATAAATTCTTCGACTCAATGTATCCTCTCCATAAGAAAGAAGTTTATTATCTGGACTCACGCTCAATCCACTAGCAGCGAAATAAGAGAATCCTTTTGCCAATTCATTGACATTCAACATGATTTCTTCTTTTGCTTCAAGCGTACCTTTTTTACGACTATAAATAGGGTACTCTTTCCCTTCTTCAAATCGATTGAGGTAGAAATAACCATTGTCTTTATAAGGCACTGACTGGTCATCTTGTTTGATTCTACCTACTATTTCATTATAAAGCTTCTCCTGAAAGGGCTTAGTATGCTTTAACTTAGCATTGGTATAATCGTTTTCTGCATTTAGAAAATTAACAACATCCTTAGTTTGATCATCTGGCTTTTCTGCATTCTTCTGTTCATCGGATAACTTCATCCAATAATAATCATCAATCCGTGTATCTCCGTGGATCGTTAATTCTTTAGCTATTTTTTTTGCGATTGGTGCTTCCACTTTTATCTCATTCATAGAAATTACTTTAGTAGGTTCAGTTTGATGCTCAGTAGAACAACTGAAAAACAATACGGTTATAATAAAACTTAGTTTTAAAATTGAAAAAATTTTCATGGTTCTGGTTTTAATTGCTTCAGTGCTTAATATAAAGTACACGACGAAGTTAATCTCATGATATGATATTCCAAAAGTTTTAACGTTGATTTAATCAAGTTGATCGAAATCATTAAAACAAAATACCAAATCCATTAAATATTGGGGATAAAAAGCATATTATTGCTTTACGAAATGCAGTTAAAGACTTCATACAAACAAATACTCGCAATATCAACGCCCATCATGTTGGGTAGTGCCGTGCAAAATATTATCGCTCTGAGCGATAGTGTTTTCTTATACCACTTATCAGAAGCAGATTTTGCAGCAATTGGTTTTGTAGGCGTATTTTACTTGATAATCGCTGCTATTGGGTTTGGCTTTTCAAAAGGAGGCCAAATTCTGATTGCTCGAAGAGTTGGTGAGCAAAAATATACTGAAGTAGGTCGTACCTTTTATGCAATGCTGTATTTTGAACTGGCTCTCGCCGTGGTCATGTTTCTTTTTATGTACTTTGGCGCCTATTACTTTTTCTCGCTCTTTGTCAATTCTGATGTAATTTTCTATAAAAGCTTAGAATATCTTGATTATCGCTCCTGGGGCGTATTCTTTTCCTATGCAGGCGTAGCTATCATCGCTTTGTATACTGGCGTGGCACGGCCTTTATTTATTGTAGTCGATACTTTGATCCTTGCGGTAGTCAATATCATACTGAATTATGGCCTTATTTTCGGACAATGGGGATTACCCGAAATGGGAATTGCAGGAGCAGGTTTAGCGAGTACCATAGCCGAAGTGATCGCATTTATTGTCTTTGTCATCTATGTCCTTTTTGATAAACCATCCAGAAAATATAATCTCTTTAAATTTCCAAAAATTGATGTTCCATTAATAAAAGCACAATTAAAAATTGGAACTCCAATCGTTGCTCAAGCCGTAGTAGGGCTAGGTAGCTGGTTTGTCTTTTTTGGAATTGTAGAAAACCTGGGAGAACGTCCACTCGCCATTACCAATCTGGTAAGAATGGTTTATTTGGTCTTGTCTATCCCCTGTTGGGGTTTCTCTTCTGGGATAAATACCATTGTAAGTAATTTTATTGGCGCTAAACGTAGAGATGCGGTATTGCCGATCATTTGGAAAACGGCAAAAATTTGCTGGTTAACCACCATGCTAATTACTTTACCGGTTGTTTTATTTCCAGAGTATCTCCTATATCCTTTATTAGGAGGAGAAGATATGTCCTTGATTATTGATGCCAAACCAACTTTAAGGGTCTTGATGGGAATTTTATTCCTTTTCTCTTTTGGAGGTGTTTATTTCAATGGCCTAGCCGGAGCAGGAGCCACTGCTTATGGCTTAAAGATGCAAATTGCTTGCGCTATATTTTACTTGGTTTATATCTATTTTGTAGTAGAATATACCGATGGAGGATTGGAATGGGCCTGGGCTTCTGAGATCTTTTATTGGCTGGCGATGTTGTTGATGAGCGTCTGGTATCTTAGGTCGAAGAAGTGGTATGATTTGAAAGTTTAAAACAAGTCAATAGAGGAACAAGTTAGCAATAACTCTAGATCATTGTTAACTTGTTCCTTTGCTAATTTGCTGGTTTATACCAATTTCGCAACACAGACCTTAATCCGGCTGATTGCTTCAAGCAACTGTTCTTCTGAAGCCGCATAACTTAATCTAAAACAACCTTCCGCACCGAACGCAGAACCTGCTACTACTGCAACAAAAGCATTTTTCAAAATATATTGGCAAAACTCATTTGAGTTTGTAATCGTCGTTGTTCCATCTGATTTTCCAAAATAGCTACTGATATCCGGAAAGACGTAGAAAGCTCCTTTCGGATTATTGACATTAAAACCAGGAATTTCTTTTAACCCTGCAATCACAATATCTCTTCTTTTCAAAAAGGCATCCCGCATTTTCCAGGTAGGAGTCATGTCGGAGTTCAGTGCATGAGCTCCAGCCACCTGACCGAAAGCATTCGCTCCTGAGGTAAACTGACCTTGCATTTTTGCACAAGCTGCTGCGATCTCTTTTGGTGCCCCCATATATCCTAATCGCCATCCGGTCATCGCAAATCCTTTTGCAAATCCATTGACTGTGATGGTTCTGTCTTTCACATTTTCGAAAGAACCAATACTCACATGCTTCCCAGTAAAATTGATGTATTCATAAATTTCGTCCGCGATAATGTATAAACCCTCATGCTCTGCGACTACATCTGCAATCGATTTCAATTCAGCTTCAGTATAAACTGATCCAGTTGGATTACATGGAGAAGAGAAGAGTACGAATTTCGTTTTAGGAGTAATTGCTGCTCTGAGTTGATCTGCATTGATTTTGTAATCATCTTCAATACCTGCAGAAACAATCACAGGTTTTCCACCACCTAAGCGAACGATTTCATAATAAGAAACCCAATAAGGCCCTAAGATTACTGCTTCGTCACCTTCGTTTAACATGGTCAAAGAAAGATTCGCAATACTTTGCTTTGCACCATTTGAAACAACAATTTGAGATTGATCAAAATCCAGATTATTATCTCTTTTAAATTTATCAACAATCGCTTGACGTAATACAGGAAGTCCCGGTACAGGAGTGTATTTTGTATACCCATCTTTAAGTGCTTGAATTGCCGCCTCTTTGATATGATCAGGCGTATCAAAATCGGGTTCACCAAGGCTTAAGCTAATAACATCGTGGCCTTCAGCTCTTAATTCGCGAGCCATTTGAGACATAGCGATCGTTGCGGACTGAGCCATGTTTAAAATTCTATCTGAAAGGATTGACTTTGTAGTTGTTGACATGATTGAAGAAAAATGTTGTAAAGATTTGTAAATCAATAAATTACCACTGGTTTAACTTGATAGGAAATAAAATTGTTTCAATGTTATTTGAATACAAATTCATTTAACGGGAGTAAAGGTAATTCTTTTGAAAATTACTTGCTCAAAAATGTTAATCTATTTCTTCAATTTTATTAATAATGCTCTTCTTCGTTTTTCATAAACCGATTCCCTTTTTTCATACTCCCTCCTATCTGAATTATTTTCGATCGACTTAATTATCGATGCCATTACACTAAAAAATATCACTACTCCAAATAACATGAAAAAAATTATCATAGGTGCTGGAATTGAATGATGAAAACTTGATTGTTGAGAATTTTGAAAAACCCCAAAAGCAAATATGATAAAAAAAACTAAACCAAGAATGCTACCAATGACTCCTCCACCCTTTTCAATATCTTCTAAATCATAATCTTCCGTTTCTCTTTTCCATTCTCGATCAAGTCTTGCAATCTGTTTTTCTACTAAAAGCTTTTCAGAAGTTTTCAAAATCGCTTTTGTATCCCCTTTAATTTCCTTGAGAACTTTAGTAAAAACCGCATTTCCAGATTTTTCTAGTGCTAGAGAGCTACCGCAAAAAGAGCAGTTAAAGAATTTAGTATCCTCATTGACCTTTAAATCAGATCCACAAGAGTTGCATTTTAAAGAAATGATTTTCATTGTTGTTTTTTATAAAAGTAATAGAGCCAAATCAAGCTGCACTTTCTTTAATTTTATAAAATTGAATGAAAATTGCTAAATTCTTCGATTATTGTAAATGAAAAATCGACTGATTTTTTAAATTTCAATGTTTATTAGGCCTTCTTGTATAGGCTTAAAGCCCATATTGTCTTCACATTCAGCTAATTTGATTACATTTGCCCACTTGGAGAAAATACTATCCTATCTTTGCATTATATTTGCAATATTAGCCAAAACTTTAATGTTTTGTTTCCGTACAAAATGAGAATACTATTGAAATCAAACCTTTAAGATTTATATAATTACATGAAAAGAAGTTTAACGAATAGGATTCGTTTTTTTATGGACGAATGCCTTCCTCCCATCATCCGAGATAACAAGTATTTGATGTACCCACTTTTTCATATTTGGTACAAAGGGAAAAATGTGCGAAAGATGATGGAGTTCAAAACCGAAATGCACAAAATTGGAGAGAAAGAATACGAAGAATTATACGGTCAGAAGCATTCATTATCTCATGACCGACCTACCGATTTAAGTCATCAAAGTGTTCAATATATCATAGATCAATTAGGAGATGACAAAAATCAGAAGATTCTAGATGTTGGATGTGGTCGAGGTTATTTTTTAGACCTTTTACAAAAAAAAGGATTTACAAATCTTCATGGTTGTGATTTGATTGATTACCCAAAATTGGAAGGTGTTAGTTATTCAAAAGAAAATATTGAAGGACTAACCTATGAAGATAATTCTTTTGATATCGTTATAGTTAGTCATACTCTCGAGCATATTCCGGATTTGGATAAAGCGATTTCAGAATTAAAACGAATTACAAGAAATAAGATAATAGTAACCGTACCTTGCCAAAGGTATTACCATTATACGTTTGATCTTCATATTCATTTTTTTCCAGAAGAAAGTTACGTTTGTAATATGATGCAAATGAAGAATTATACTTGTGAAAAAATAAACGGAGACTGGACTTTTGTAGGATTTAATGAAAAGGAAGCTTAGTAAGATTTGGAATTTGGAATTCCTACGAATAGTCGTACTTTGCGCTCAATTTTACTGTAACAACAACCATCGATAATTACAACCAATCTCTTGCTAATTAATGCCATCAAATACTGTAATCATAGTACCATGTTATAATGAAGCAGAAAGGCTTGATGTTCAATCCTTTCTAGATTTTATTGGTGCGCATGATTATCATTTTTTATTTGTTAATGATGGTAGTACTGATAAAACGGTTGAAGTTTTAAAACAGTTAACCGCTCCCCTTTCAACAAAGACTTCCATTTTAGATTTACAAAAAAATGTAGGCAAAGCAGAAGCCATTCGCCAGGCAGCGATTTCAATTGGAGAACAATATGAGGTCATTGGTTTTATGGATGCAGACTTAGCTATGCCCCTTTCAGAAATTACCCGATTACATGAGGCCTTGATTTCGAATTCGGAAAAGAAAGGCATCTGGGGATCTCGAGTAAAAATATTGGGCAACGATATTCAGAGAACAGCATCTAGACATTTAATCGGTCGAATTTTTGCGACCTTCGCAAGTGCCTCACTAAAACTCCCTATTTACGATACTCAATGTGGTTTGAAACTTTTCACAAAAGCATGTATTCCGATCGCATTCTCAGAGCCGTTTATTTCAAAATGGCTTTTCGATATAGAAGTAATATTTCGACTTAAAGGAAATCTTGGAAAAGAGAATATGGCTAAGTTTTTTATGGAAATGCCATTGACCAAATGGCATGAGATTGGTGGATCAAAAATTCGCTTCCATCACATGCTAATGTTTCCGCTTGAGTTATTTAAAATTCATTATACTTATAATATAAAATAGTTATTATGTTTTCCCTCAATTCCAAAAAGGCCTTTGCTATTTGTTCTGGTATCGCTCTTCTTATTTTAATTATAGCATCATTAAAGGTTGGGATTAGTGCCGATGATCGTTGGCAAAATAAATACTCGGATGATATCCTAAGTTATTTTGCGGATGGCAATGAGAGTGCACTAAAATACGATGACGGATTGCATCTCTACGGTGGATTATATGAAGGTAGTGTTGGTTATATCAACAAATGGCTAGGCTATACTTCCAAAGATATTCAATACCATAATGTTAGACACATCACGAATTCGATTTTAGGGTTTATTGCTATGTTGTTTGTAGGACTTTTAGTTGCCAGAATCAAAGACTGGCAATGGGGAATCTTTGCCTTTTTATTATTATTTCTCTCTCCTAGGTTCTTTGGTCACTCCTTGATGAACCCAAAAGATATTCCTTTCGCTGCTGGTTATATGGTCTCCGTTTATTTTATGTATTTGATTTTTAATGCTAAAGATTCCTTCAATTGGAAACATGCTGTAGGGCTTGGGCTTGGAATTGGATTAGCAATGGGTGTTCGTTCCGGAGGATTATTATTGATTGCTTACTATGGTCTTTTTTCGTTACTTTTTTTACTGACTAATAAATTTAACCTTGATAAACTAAAAAAATATTTCCTGACAGGAATCGCTGCTCTACCTATCGTATTAGTCCTTACTTTTCTTTTATGGCCATTTGGTCGCCAAGCACCAATGACCAATTTGTTTAACTCAATCAGTCAGATGACATCTTGGACGGTTAACCTAAAATTGCTTTTCCAAGGAGATATTTATTGGGCTCAAAGTTTACCTTGGTATTATATTTCAAAATGGATGTTCATCTCTATTCCTTTGACTGCATTAATTGGATTCTTTGCTTTTCCTATCACTTTTTTCAGAGAAAATAAATTGGTTCCTAAAGTAGAAAAGATAACAGTAGTAAAGACAGTCGCAAAAACTGTATCAAAGAAAACAACAAATAAAACCAGCAACAAAAAAACTAAAACGTCAAATAAAGGACCAAGACCAGCAGTAAAAAAAGCGGACACAAAAAACAACACTCAAAGAGATTGGAGCAAACATTTATCCATGGGATTAATTTTATTTACTGTTGTTTTCCCAATAGTTTATGTTGTCTTACAAGGATCAACTTTGTATGACGGTTGGAGGCAATTATTATTTGTTTATCCTTCTTTTGTTGTGCTTTCTACCTTAGGAATTGCTGGCTTATACAACTGGTCTAAAAACGAAAAATTCAAATACGGTGTTCTTGCTGTGAGTGGTTTATTGATGTTGAATTCCATATTTTTTATCGTAAGAAATCCAACCATGAGTTATACTTTTTTCAACCCGATAGTAGGTGGAATCAGTGGCGCTTTTGGACATTACGAAACAGACTATTGGGGCGTCAGTATTCGAAATGGAATCAATTGGTTAGAGGACGAAGGCAAGTTAAATCTAGCGGCTACAGATACATTAGTTGTAGCAACTAATTTTTACTATTCTGCTGGAAAAATCCTTGCTCATAAAGGCAAAAATGTAAAAGTAAATTATTTAAAAAATAATGAGCGTTCAAAACAGAAATGGGATATTGGACTTTTTTCTGGAAGGTTTATCGATGGTGATATGCTGAAAAATGGAAAGTGGCCACATACTTTTGCATCGCATTCTGTGAAGGTAAATGGCGTTCCTGTTCTTGGAGTTTATGAACAAGCGAATGATGATTTATACAATGCTAAAAATCAAAAAGATCCTAGCCAAGGTAATGCATTGCTAAAAGCATATTTGGAAACTCATCCCGATGATGAGGAAGCATGGTTGGCTTTAGCGAATAATAATCTAAGGCTTAGAAACTTTGATGGTTGTAAAGCAAATCTTCAAAAAATATTTGAGATCAGTCCTAATTATGTTTCTGGTTTATTTACTCAGGCTAATCTAGCCAGTCAATTACAAGATGCTAATACTTTGATTAGTACTGCGAATCATATTCAGGAAATCGATCCGGAAAATGCCTATGCTTATTATTTTTCAGCCTTAGGTTATTTTATACAAAGAAATATGCTTGCCGCAGAAGAGCAAATTAATAAATGCCTCAAGAAAACATCAAAAATTCCTCAGGCCAAAAATTTACAAACTCAAATACGGCAGATGGGCCAAAGTGGCCAATAATTTTGCTTTCCTTAATGCAGTATTATTGATCCTTTGATCTACAAGACTTTATACAAGCAATTTTTTTCTAAAGTAAATATCTATCCTCATTCAAAATAAGAAGATGCCCTTTAATGCTGAACAGAATTAAGTATTAAAGGGTATTTACTCATTCACCTCGCTGTTCGTTTCTCTTAATATTGCTTATCTTTGCACCCCAAGAAGCTAATAATTATATCGAGAATCTTCTTAATCAAGTGATAGCATAAACCGAATAAAAGAACGTGCATTGATATTTTTATAAACGCAAACAATTTGAGAAACATCTGTAAATAGAGGTAAATGGATTTAAAAGAATTAGGCAATGGTGTAGACCCTTCGAGTAATTGGTATTATCAATCAAAGAAAATTCCTTTGTTTAAATACTTCTCAGCATTGGTAAAGGAACAGCAAAAGAAGATTACAGTCATTGATTTTGGTTCGGGGTCTGGTTTCTTTGCTTATGAATTATTCAATGCATTTCCAGAACACATCGAAGATGTTCTTTTGATTGATATTGGTTATAGTGAAGAAGAAATGGAGGCGAGTAAAAACACTCAGGTCAAAAAACTACGATATATTCCTGAAGGTATAAATGATAGCGTTGTCATCATGATGGATGTTTTAGAACATATCGAAGATGATTATGCGATTTTAGAAGATATCAAAAAACGGGTTGGATTGAATGCACATTTTTTCATTACTGTTCCTGCCTTTATGAGCATCTGGTCTAGCCATGATGTTTACCTTGGTCATTACCGAAGGTACACGATTTCGATGGTTACAAAATTATTAGCGGGTACCAAATGTAAAATCAATTCTCAATATTATATCTTCGGAATGGTCTTTCCTTTGGTCTGGATTCTCCGACGACTTAGAAAGAAGAACATGACTAATCCTAGCTCTTCGGATATGAAGCCGGTACCGGGTCCAGTTAATTTTATTTTGAAAACTTTTCTCTCTTTTGAAATGAATTTTCGGAAGATGAATAAGTTGTTTGGATTGACTACCGTGGCGGAGGGGAAGCTCAATTAAAAGCGGAGCTTTTTAATTGAAGGGATAGATCGACTTTGTCGATAGTGAGGTTTTAGGTTTGAGAATAGAGGGATTTATTAGTTTTTAGATTTTGATTATCGTTTGTTGAGTAGTCCTAGATTTCTTTTCCTGGTAAGGATTGAACTGGTGACCATTCTTTTTACCTCTTGGGTGAGATTGAAAAGTGGAGTGTACTGGTCTTTTGAAATAAAATTTGTAGCG
>CAKZTD010000127.1 GCA_937921595.1 uncultured Saprospiraceae bacterium | reverse complement strand
AGTATCATAGTTGGTAAAGAAAACAATTTTCAGATTTTCAAATTGCTTTTTAATTTCTGGAAGTAGCGTGAAGGTATTGACATTGCCAATATTCACATCGAGAATCAGAAGATCAGTTTGTTCAGATGTTAAGCTGATGAGCAATTGAGAAGCTTCAAAAACATCAGAACAAAATTCTATTCGTTCTTGATCATGGAGCATAGCCTTCAAACCAAAGATCACTACCTTATGATCTTCTGCAATTTTAATTTTAATTTTTTTCATTAATGCTTTGTCGTACAATGTGCTAAAAATATAATTCTAAGCTTGCTCTGGGGAAATAGATTAAATTTCATTTTTATATTGAAGACAAGGAAGATCCCTAAAAATAGAAAAACTACTTCGTTACAACAACCCCCATACAAGGGGGGATTTTTTCATATTGCTAACCCATAACAATTATGGGAGAGCAACTATGAGAGAGTATTATTTTTGTTTTTTTTTAATCTGGCGATATCAGCAACCTTCTCCTGATCCGCAGTCTATTTACAAGCGTTTGAATAAAGTCAAAAATTCTCCTTTCCGTCTCTTCGAAACTTCTAGCTCGCTACCTTCGGAAAGAATAACTTTTAGGTCATGCCCATTTTTCATACTCACCAAATGTTCGAGATTGACCATATGCGAATGATGAATTCTAAAGAAGATTTTTGACAATTGAATTTCGATATCTTTTAGCTTTTTGGAAATGGTATGACGTTTCCCATCTTGCAATAAGAGCGTCGTATAATTCCCATCTGCTTTGCAGGCAACGATATCCATTTCTTTGACAAAACGAACGCCTGCTCTGGTGTTGATTATAATTTGCGGATAGCTCATTATTTGGTTTTTTGGTGCGACCAAAAGCCCCAGATTATTTCTGGATCTTTTAATCCTATTCAATGAATAGGAGCTTATTCAAACAAGCTCTAAGTTTTTTTTCAGCTTTGGGAAAGGGATAATGGGTTAGTGATTCAAATATAGAGATAGTATCTAAAGTATTCAATGACAAAAACAAGCAATTGCCATAAAATATTTTTCGTATTTTTATATTATGATAATCAAATATTACTGATTATCAATAATTTAAATCAAATAAAACATTCATTTTGCCACAAAAAATATTCATCCATAACAATAAATTAACCCACTCTTTAAGGGTGCTTTCTCCTGATGAGCTAAAATCCTTGGGCAAATGGCTTCAATCTCCTTGGGCCAATTCCAATACAAAAGTCTACGAACTATATCTTCTTTTAAAAAAATATGCTCCGACCTATGACTCGCCTCAGCTAAATCGAGAAAGCATTTTTAATAAACTCTACCCTACCAAGCCTTTCAATGATAGATGGCTCCGAAACATCATGGCAGAACTCAATAAACAGATCGAGTCTTTTATGATTCACCAGCGATTGGAAAAAGAGGAGGATTTAAAAAAAATGCTCTTGGCCAAGGAGTATGAAAAACGGCATCAGACTAAGCGACTTTTGAAATTGGCGGAAGGATTTAATGAGCAATTGGAGGCGAAGAAGGATAAAGGTTTGGAGGATTATTATTATGGATGTTTTTTGAATGATTTGGTTTATTATTCTCCAGAGACTAGTGCACAGTGGAAAGGAGAAAAACCTTTATTAAATCAGGCAGATGCTTATTTGGATCAATTTTATTTGTTGGCAAAATGGCGGTATCGGAGCGAGTTTAAAGAAAGACAACGGTTATTAAAAAAGGAGGAGCAACCTTTATTTGATTTGGAAATACTAGAAAAGATCGGAGAGCATATTTCTATTCCTGCGGTAAACTTGTATGATCAAAAAAGAAGAGGAGGAGATCATCTTTCGGAAGATGAGTTTGAAAAATTGAAGGAGGATTATTTTGAGTGTTTTGATTTTTTATCTTTTAAGGATCAGCAGATTTTTTATTTTTATTTATTGAATATTTTGATCAAACTGCATTTAAAAGGTCAATCAAATGTTTTAAGTCTTTTATTTAGTTTCTATATGAAAGGAGTTGAACAATCTTTAATTATACATCAAAACCGACTTTCTCATTCAACTTACACTAATATTATAATAGCTGGAATTAATGTGAAGCAACCTCAATCCGTGCTAAACTTTATAGCCTCCTATACTCCGTTTCTAAAAAAAGAAGAACAACATGACGGCCAAACATGGGGCACAGCACGATATCATTTTTACAACAAAGAATATGAAGAAATTATTAGACTATTACGAGATCATAAATTCAGTATCCCTTCTTTCGAACGAAGAGGACGAACCCTGCTATTACAAACTTATTTTGAATTATTGTCGATAGATCAATCATATATCTCATTATTCTTTTACTTTAATCAAACCTTTACAAGATTTATTCAACGAGATAAAACCATTTCATTAGGTAGAAAAAAGGCTTATTTATCATTCCTTAAATATACTCGAAAGATAGCTGACTTAATCATTTCAAAAAAGAAAACATCTTCTAGTTTTGTAAAAGTACTTCAGGACATTGAAAATGAATCAACGATACAAGGAAAACAATGGCTAAAAGAAAAACTAAACATCTTGATTGAAAAATAAAGAGTAGAGTTATCATAAAAACAACTCTACTCATTAAGGATTCACTGAAGTGAAAAATTATCCATCGATTTCATCTTCTACTACAATATTCTCTTCACTCTCCGTCGTCCCACCTTTCACAGAAAGAAGTTGGGATCTCGTCAAAGGTTGAACATTTTGAAATTGGTTAATCGTTTGGATGTTTTTAATTAATTGCTTTTTCATAAGACAAAAAGGTTTGTGTCCGATTCGGAGGTTTGATCCGGTCGGTGGGTTAAGAAAAGTGTGTGAATTGCGTTGTAATCAGGACA
>CAKZTD010000126.1 GCA_937921595.1 uncultured Saprospiraceae bacterium | reverse complement strand
GACGAAAGGATTGATAAGAAACAATTACTTCATTGCTTTGAGCAAAAATAGTAATAGAAAGAAAAGTAAAAACTAGAAGTAAAATGTTTTTCATAACTTAAAATTTATAACCAAGTAAAATACTCAAACTGGATATATGATTGTCAGTATAAAATCCTAATTGCTTATTGCTGGTATATTTTTTTAGAGCAAATATTAGCCCTATTTTGAATGCTTTGAAAAATTGATAGTCAATTCCAACACTTGATGAAAAACCAAGCTGATTTCCTTTTATCCATTTTTTCTCTATAATAAGAAGATCAATGTCGACTGGAGGTAGACAAAAACAATTCTCATAAATGTTTTGATGAAATTCTTTTTGTCGTTTTACAGAAATTCCTAGTTCTCCCCAAAAACGAAATTTATTTTTGCTTATAAAATCCCGACGATTAACAAGATCAATACTTCCTGTATAAATCTTTTGAGGTGTAAAAAAGTCGTTACTTTTAAACCACTGAAAATTTGTACGTAAACCAAAGTAATTTTTAGACCCGATACTTCTATAGTAAGTAAGCGAAGTACCATTCTGGAACTGACCAAAGGAGGTAGTTTGATAGGAAATATTTATTTCATTCATTTGGGCAAATGAAATAAAATTAGAAAGCATAAAAATAAAGAGTACAATTTTTTTCATAGCTAAAGTATCTTCTATTTCCAAAAGGACATGATCGTATCATCAAGCTCTGTCACTTCTGTAATTCTAATAATTTCACCATCTTTTGTAATTGTTAATTTCTGTTCCGTCTCTTCGAATTCCCAATTTCCAGAATCTGTAAAGTGACCATCGTTAGGAGCAAGGACCGAATAAGTACAAGTGCCATCTGCCATAAAATTATAGATTTGTCGATAGCGGGAACTAGGAAATTCTGTATAATCGCAAGGCCTGAAAATATCTTGATCTCTAGCCATATCCTCTTCAAAAGAATGAATCCAGCATTTTACAAAATCTGATGAAATTAATTCATCGTTCTGTGATTCTTCTTTGTCACAAGATCCAAATATCAATAACATCAATAAAAGTAGGGTATTTCCGGCTGTTTTCATAAAGTTTGAATTATACTAAGACAGACGAAAAAAGTCCCTCAAAGGTTGGGTGTTGTAAGGATAAGAGTAGATCATCTTCGATGATAGTGGATGGTTCAAAATCGTTTCACTCTTTTGAGGGATAGAGTCCTGCGGAATAAGGATAGATTCGACGGGGTCGAATAGTCGAAAGTTATTCAAGATTTTTAAGACGCTTACATTTTATTAAAAAAGTAAAATATTTATCTCAGTAATTTGTCAAGAGCAAGGCTCCTCTATTCGACTCCGTCGAATCTATCCCTATTTCGATTCGTCGAAATCTACCCCTATCACCGTAGGTGATCTATCCTATTCACGAAGTGAATGTATCCCTAAAAAATTGGCGAAGCCTATTTTTTACTCAATCAAATTAATCAAAGTCCGATAATCATCAAAGGGAGCATCCCCGTCCTTCATCTCTAACAAAGGCAGCACCTCCTCACCATAAGAATCCTCAATCTCCCCAACCGTTTGTTCTGTTCTGATTTCGATCATCCCTTTTTTTAGCTGCGTCATTCTCCATTCGAAAGTCGCTTCCATCTTTTGCCAAATCCGCTGATTGACCTCAATGTGATCACTTTCTGGTGCAGCGCCAGTGATTTCCTTAAAAGCAAGATTGTTTCTAGAAATCGCTTTTCCATTTTCAATAATAAAATAAGCAGTATGGGCCCAAGAATCATCACCCGTTAAAAGACGAGAATAAGTCACCAATTGCAAATCTTCTTCATTGCGAATGATCCGTTCTCGCCAAGGTGCGCCACGCCATTTTAGATCGATCACCATGAGTTCGTTATTTCTTTCGAGTACAATATCAGCTTTTCCTCTGATAGGAATATCAAGGAAGTTACCACCGGTTTTCATCTCCGTTTCTTTCACCGACCAACCATTGTTTTTAATCAAAACCAGTAAGCTCCAAATGGCATATTTCACTTTATTAATAAAAGCAACACGTTCCGGTTCTCGACCATACAAAAGCAAAACTGCTCCTTCTTTAGAAAGTAAAGGGTAAGTCTCTTCATCAATCCATTTTTCAACCTGCTCTTTTGTCCAAGACTTTATTCCTTCTTTGGAAAAGAACAATTCAAAAAATCGATGCGCTAGATTTCCCATCAAGGTGACATCTTTAACGATACTCAGGATACTTGATTTTCTAAGTTTTATTTTATGTCGGAACATCCATTGATAAGGATAATAAAAAAGGCTATCCAAACTAGTGAAAGTTTCTTCAGGACGTTGATCTAATTTCTCTGCTTGAGCGATATAAATAAAAGGCTTAGGTTTCCCCAATTGGCGATACTCCAGCGTTTCTAATTTTGGAATATTAAAATAAGTATCCAAACAATTCCCTGCTTCGTTTTGGCCATTGATATGATAAGTGATCGCTGATAGATCTTCAAATGTCGCTTGTAATTCATCATACAAAGGATGAGGAAATACTGCTGACCCATCAACCTTTTCAGGAATGATCAAAAATGCTCGACCTTGTGTTTGCAAAATCGCTCTTGGTCTTTGCCAAAGTAAAAGCGCATTTTCATCTTTTGGACGTTGCAAATTAATGCTTTTGTTTTCTAGATATTTAAATTCCTTTTCGTACCATTTTGAAAAGAAATGTTCTTGTTCTAAACTTGAAAAATTCCACCAAACCAATTCTTCTACTGGACTGATAATCGCACTGGAATTATAAACAAAGGGAAGGTGTCCAACGGCTGTTTCCGTAAAAGAAACCGGCGAAGGTTTATAGATGGTTCGAACAATACGTTCGAGTTCTAGATTGCTGAGTTCATTGTCGCCTTCGGGTAATGCTTCGAGCAAGTCGACAATCCGTTTGGCTTGCTCACCTAAAACGATTAATGAACTATTTTTTAAATTTCTTTCATCGATTATTTCTCTTACCCAATTGCCAATAAATTTAAAGATTTTGATGACCTCCGTTTTTGGAACTGTTTTGCTGACATCATATCGTTTTCTTCCAAACCAAAAATCATATTCTGATTTTATTTTGTTGACATCGATTGATTTATTGGTTTCTGCTCTTTCATTTAATTCTTTAAAAAATATTCCGATTTGTATTCGCCAGGTTTCTCCATTTAATCCTGGGTTTTGAGCCATGATGTTGGCAATCAATTCAGCTAGCTCATCATCCAATGGTTTTATCGAAAGCGAAACAAACTCCATGATTTTGTATGGATCAATGGGATGCCATAGAAAGGCAGAAGCCAGTTTTAAAATTTGAAGACTTGGTCGAGCAAGACTGGCAGAGAGGATTCCAAAACTAGGAAGTCCTTCTTGTAAAACAGCATTGTCTAAAGCTCTGTTTTTTTCAGGAATCAGACAAATTGGATTAGAGGATGAATTGGATGTTAATAGTTTTGCCAAGAAGGTTGCGGCTTCGGTTTCTCTTTTTGCTTTTAAAATAAAAAGAGAGCCATCTGCGGCTGCTTTACTTTTTTTATCACCATTGTTTCTAAGTAGAAAGTTTTTAAAAACATCTAAATCCGTTTTTCCTTTTACAGCAACATCGGGTAGGGGAGTCACCGCTACTTTTTGGCTTTTTAAAAGCGCAAATAATCGCTGGTAATGTCCCGGTAAAATATCCAAAGGCTCATTATAGAAAATCGAAGTGATTGGATGGCTACGTTTTTCAAGCTGGTCTAAAATATCAATAAAACGATCTGCAAATCCATGTGCGATCTTCTTCTCACTTTGCTCAACAATTTCTTCAATTTCTGAAATCGTTTGCAACCTTGTCGGTGTTTCTTGATTCGTATTGAAATCCCAACCTGCGAGTTTCAACTGATCTCTCAATTGCAATAATCGCGAAGCCGTCGCCAATTGATCAGCTTTAAATGATCGCTGATAAAAAGTTTCTGAATTAGCATCTAAATGCTTTCGAATCGCTTGCCGGAATTGCTCAATCCGAATGTGCTCATTATCGGTAGGATGACCAATCAATCCCAAATGAGATTCCAACATAAAGATCAATCCCTGCGGGCCAAAGTAATGCACACCACCTTCCGAACCCGATGCTTTAGGATAAACCTCTTCGTCAAACTGTAAACCAAAATATATTTTCATAAAATTTTTTTCTCTTTAAAAATCATTCTTAAACAAGCTCAGAATGACAATGTCGAATTTTTATAACTTTTGTTAGGCCGTTGAATTTCGATGAGCCTACTCCTCAGAAGGCCACCGGCCCCTCACCCCTCATTCCTGAAACTCCCTTATGTCAAACACAAAAATAGAATTATTAAAATTCCCCATTGGATGAATCAATACCTCCTGCATATTCTCCTTCTCCAAGTATTTTTTATTGTGAATCAACAAATACTTTGCGCCAGCTTTTGCGCATTGCTTTACTCGATGTTGATGCATCTCACCACCAAGGTATAATTCCGTCCAACCTAAAAGATTGTAATGATACAAAGTATTATTAGGACTTGTATCAGGAGCCGATACGACTTTGTCGGGATATTGAATGCCGAGATCTTTTAAAAATGCATGAAGCTCTTCCTTCTTGTATAAGTCAGGATTGAAGTAGTTCATAAAGACATTTTCCTGATCATATCTAAAGTCCAGAATCTCTTTTGCATAATTAGCATTAAAAGCCACCAAAGCTAAGAGTGCAATTCTGAAAATCCAATGACTTAAAACCTTAGGAATATATTTTTTTAAAAAAAGAATAAACATTCCCATGATAAGAATGGGAACTAAAATCATTTCGACTACATAATAATCATGTCCTTCAAATTGTCGAAACCATAACATGAAAAAAGCAAAACATCCAGTTCCTAATGCTAGCAAACTTAAATACAGAATTGGTTTATGTCTTCGTGGTGTTAATAAAGTCAGTGCGCCAATCGCTGCTAATCCTCGAAAAGTGTACAAGTGTAAATAAGAAGGAAACCAGATTAAATTGATTCGTTCAAAAATCCGATGTTGCTCTCCTGTATCCACACTCCAATAAGGACGTGTCTTGGAAAGGAAGTAACTCGTTTTATGTATTTCATTGTAATGATCCGCCCAGAGTTTCCATAAAAATATCATTCCGACGACCATCAAAAATCCGGGAAGAAATTTAATTGCTTTTTCAAAAATCCGCTTATGATTAACCTTTTTAAACAAGCCAAGAATATCTAAAAGGTAGATTCCCAAAAGAACAATAAAACTCATCAAGGCCATGATTTTTATTAATCCGGCCAGTGTATAAAAAAACATACTCCAGTAAAAAAACTTAATGAATTTTGTTTTATAAAAACGATAGAAATACCAGATGCCAACCATGGCCAAACCTTGAGCGGGTATGTTGGGCGTGAAGTTGAAACTATAAAAGGCAATGACCGGAGCAGTCATAATTATTCCGGCAAGGATGACTGGACTAAACCAATCTTTGGCTTCAATCGAAATGATTTTAGCCATTAAGAACAATCCCAGTAAAAACATCAATAAGCTCAGCAGTCGATAGATGCCATCATGTGGTCCAAAAACTTTATAACATAAAGCAGCAGCATAATAAAAGATCGGTGCTTCTCCCGCTCCAGTTACAAAACCTTCACCGCCCATGATAAAATGCATTCTTGGTTTAAAGAAATTCAAACCATCCTGATAGTAATTCATGACCAGAGATGCGGTGTCAGCTTGTCTCCATTGATGTGTTGATCTTGGACTATAGCTAAACATTTTTACATAGCCATAAAACAAGCAGAGGCTGAGCATTAGGGCTACATAAAAAATAGGAAAGCGATATTTTATTAAAAAGGGTTTCATGAATAATATAGAAATAATGCGAATTAGATTTGAAAGTAATTAACAACGTTCTTAGCATCTTAATTTTAAGCTGAGCGTAATCTGTATTGATGTTCGGTTTTAGGAACGCCCGAAAATCTAATATCTAATGCCGCTTTTTCTTAGCTTGAGGCAAATTAAAAAATAACAATATTTTAAATCCTGATTCGCATAAATAATAAATTGTTTTTTGTTTTAATATATGAGGCAAAAGCTCGTTCTTGTCGTTGAAAGTAAATTAAGCTTCTCATTTTTACCCACTATTGCCTTCAATAATTATCATAAAGAACTATAAAATTTCACCAAAAACAAATATTCTCAAATGAAACTGATTTTATCCACATTTACCTGTTTTTTTATTGTTTTCCTAATTTCTAATTCGGCCTATGCTGTAGTCGCTGTTGAAAAAGCTCCTTCTGTTGAAGTGTTGAATGAAAAGACTTCTCAATATGTCCAAGGCTTATCTACTAAACAGCAAAAGCGGTTTAATAAGCGGATCAATAAATTAAATAAGCGACTTAAGAAGAAAGCATTGAAAGGGAAGAAATCCCCCGCGATTGACAGCAGTATATTAGATGATTCAAGATTTCGTTTAGGCGCATTGGTCTTTCTGGCAGGGGTAGCGCTTTTACTTTTGTCTGTTTTGTTTCTTGGATTTGGGGGATTGATCATATGGGTAGGTCGAGTAGCTACATTAATAGGTTTAGTCTTGATGATTTGGGCATTGATAGAAAATTTCTGATATAACTGAACCATGCGATCTGAAATGTAGGATTCAGTACATTAGGCCTTGTTTACTCTGATATCAATGCAAAAGTCTAGACTATTCGCCTATCTTCAATACTTGTCCTATAAGTACGAAGTCATATTGACCTTGTAATATTTAAAAACTTAAATTTTCTAAAAATGAAAAACCTTCTCTTTTGTATTGTAGTTCTTGCCTTTATGGCCTGCAAAGAAGAGCCTAAAATTGACTATGCTATAATTAATGGTAAAATAGAAAACTCCAAAGCGGAGAAAGCAGTCATCAAAGGTCTTGGAATGGAACATGAAATTTCAATTGACAAAACCGGAGCTTTTTCTGATACGGTAAGTCTTTCTAAAAATGGTTTCTATAATCTTCGGATCAACAGAAATCAAGCTGCTCTATATTTAACGAAAGGCAGTAATCTAACGATTACTTTAGATGCTACTAAATTTAATGAATCGATTTCTTTCACAGGGGGAGGAGCTGCTGAAAATAATTACTTGGCCGCTAAGAAATTGGTCAACGATGTTCCAAGAGAAGGAATGGCTGACTTTTTATCTTTAGATGAAACTGCTTATAAAGCTAAGGTTAATGACTTTATGGAAACCAATAAAACGGCTTTAGGAAAATTGGAAGGAGCGGATAAATATTTTATTGCTCAAGAATCAAAAAACCTAGAGTATGATACTTATTCGTTTTTGTCAACCTATGGTGAAGGCCATGCTTACTTCACTAAAAACGATAGCTTCAAAGTATCTGATTCTTTCTTGCCAAAAGCATATTTGGATTTAACTTATGATGATGTAGATGCTTATAATTCTTCGGATGCTTATCAGCAGATGGCTTTCGGTCACTTCATGGGAGATATTTTTAAAGAAGAAGTAGATATTACTGCGCTTACTCCTGCAGATCTTCAGGATGTAGCTGGGATTAAAATTCCAGCCTTAAAAGATGAAGTTCTTGGCTACTTATCTAAAATAGCTTTGTCACCTGCAAATCCGGATTTGAAATCACTTTACGATTTTTATGTGAGTAATATCTCTGATGAAAAAGTAAAAGAGGAATTGAAAACGGGTTATGAAAAAATAAAAGATTTGGTAAAAGGGAAACCATCACCTTCTTTTGTGAATTATGAAAATCACAAGGGTGGAGAAACTTCTCTTGAAGACCTAAAAGGGAAGTACGTATATGTCGATGTTTGGGCGACTTGGTGTGGTCCTTGTAAAGCTGAAATTCCTTCACTCAAAAAAGTAGAGAAAGAATACCACAACAAAAATATTTCATTTGTAAGTACTTCAATTGATGTTGCCAAAGATCATGAAAAATGGGTTGATATGGTAAAAGATAAAGATTTGGGAGGTGTTCAGTTAATGGCAGATAATAATTGGAACTCAAAATTTGTATCCGATTATGCGATTCAGGGGATTCCAAGATTTATCCTGATCGACCCTCAAGGGAATATTGTAAGTGCTGATGCTCCAAGGCCTTCGGATCCAAAATTGAAAGAGTTATTTGATAGTTTAGAGATGTAAGCGACAAGTTAAAATTGCTTGTGGAATAATTTCTAGATGAATTTATTATACCAACTTTTTTGGCTTACTGCTTAAGAAATTTTGAAAATCAATTCGATATTAAGATTTATACCAATTGGCGCCCTTCTGTTTCAGGAGGGCGTCCTTTTATTAAACGGGGGAAGGAATGATTAGATTAAACATTTAAGGCTCAGAAGAATCATTCTCCTGAGCCTTAAATATATTTAAAGGAACTGATATCCAATCTTTAGCTTTCAAGCCTTAGACTATCCTCCAGTCTCCTGTCGTAGCATCTTAATCTGGCTAGCCCAAAGATCTTTCTGTCCTTGTACTTCATCTTCATCGCAGAAGTCAGTGATCTCTAAAATATTTTCACCAGTTACCGGAGATTTGCTAAAACGGAACTCAAGGTATTCATCCTCGTCATCCGCATCTTCCCATTTGAAGCGTACGCGTTCATCTTCGATATCATCGATCATTTCCGCAATTTCAGGATTTCCATCCCAAGAAAAAGTGAAAATCTCACCCGTAATATCAACTTCATCACAAAACCAACGAATTAAACAAGAAGGCGTGGTAACAAACCTATATAAGATAGTCGGGGATGCTCTAAACAAAAATTCTACTGTAAACGAAACTCTTTTCATGCTCTGAAATGAAGTTTTGAAATAAAAATGGTAGATTTCAATAATTAAGTATACGAAAAAGTTAGATTAATACGTTAACTGTAAGGAATTGAAAATCAATATTTTAAGTCAGGTTAACAAGGTTTTTCACCTATAAATGGTTCTTAGCTTGGCTCCAATAAAAAATAAAAAAATGATTTTTCCAAATAAGTTGAACTATTTTAAATAAAACCGCATTCTTTTTAATGAGGACTTTATTTTTTTTATAAAAAAATCGCAATGTTAAAATGCGGTTAAATCTAAATTCCTCCAGCACTTGACTACTACCCTAAATACCCTTATTTTTGTTCATGGATTGAGAAATGATATGCCTACTATTCCTAACGCCTTAAAATCTACCACATACTCTGTATGGCCTTTTTATGATACGGCCATAATCAAACGCGTAAAAGCAATTATACCCATCGCATATCTTCAACCGAAGAACCGAATTTCAACAAGCTTGAATAATCCACTTATTGCTTAATATAAATTAGTTACTTGCATGAGACAACTTAAGATTACAAAATCTATTACGAACAGAGAAAGTCAGTCATTAGAAAAGTATTTACAAGAAATTGGGAAAGTTGATTTGTTAACCCCCGAAGAAGAAGTAGATTTAGCAAAACGCATCAAGCAAGGCGATCAAATCGCCCTTGAAAAACTTACAAAAGCTAATCTACGTTTCGTCGTTTCCGTGGCCAAACAATATCAAAACCAAGGTCTTTCTCTTAGTGATTTGATCAATGAAGGAAACTTAGGACTAATCAAAGCGGCTCAACGTTTTGATGAAACCCGTGGATTTAAATTTATCTCCTACGCTGTTTGGTGGATCAGACAGTCAATTCTTCAAGCGCTCGCTGAGCAATCAAGAATTGTACGTTTACCACTTAATAAAGTAGGTTCTCTAAACAAAATTAATAAAGCATTTTCAGAACTCGAGCAAGAGTACGAAAGAGAGCCATCTTCTGACGAACTAGCAGAATTGCTAGAAATTCCTACAGAAGAGGTTGAAACTACCCTCGGCGTTGCTGCTCGTCACGTTTCTATGGATGCACCTTTTGTTGAAGGAGAAGACAATTCCCTCTTAGATGTTTTAGAAAATGGAGCTACTCCACAAACTGATTCAGCTTTAGAATACAAAGAGTCACTCAGAAGAGAGATCGATCGATCTTTGAGTACCCTTACTGATCGCCAATGCGATGTCATTAAGCTGTATTTTGGTATCGGAGTAGAACACCCTATGTCTTTAGAGGATATTGGAGAAAAGTTTGGATTAACCAGAGAGCGTGTTCGTCAAATTAAAGACAAAGCTATCAATAAGCTTAGAAACACTTCTCGCAGTAAATTACTTAAAAACTATCTAGGTGCTTAATTCATTTTAAGACCAGATTTTAAAAAATATTGTTAATGCACTTCACTATCATAGTGAAGTGCTTTTTTATTTGAGACTATTTTAAGACCTTTGCGGCAAATTACTGGAATAATCTAATTCAGTCTTTTTGAAACCAAATTAAAAAAAGTACATAAAACCATTATCTAGGTTTACTAAAGTTTTGCGTTTCCATATGCAGAAAATTAGTAAGCTAAATCAAATTAAGCCTAACCAAAATAAAATTGAATTTCCATGAATGAGAAAGAATTATTGATCAGGAGTGAAAATGAATCCTTCCTTAGCGAATGGAGGGAAAAAGAAAAAACAGCTCTTGAGTTATTACAAATCGTTGGTGAACTCCGATTTGATCGTTCTATTGAACTCATTTTTTTCCGTCGCGATATTTATGATGTCCGACCTAGCGAATTGATCGACATCCATACCGTTGGCAAAAATTATATCGATAAGCCAATCCGTATTGAAACCACCTTGTCGATTGCTCATGCTATCGCTAATCTGAAAAATCTTTCGCCATCTAAAATTGACATTGGAAAGCTTTGCGCTGAATGGTTCAATGAAGCTGGAGATTTTGCAGATATGGATGAGTTTATTCATCTCAAACTAAAAGATTTTATCGGAGAGGAGAAAGGAAGTCCAGAATCAAAAGATGTTGTTCTTTATGGTTTTGGTCGAATTGGTCGATTGGTAGCACGTAGAATTGTTGCTTTGACAGGAAGGGGAGAACAACTTCGATTGAAAGCGATCGTTTTACGTCCCAAAATGAAAGATCGTTATGAAGAAGCAAGCAAGCGTGCTTCGTTATTGAAAAGAGATTCAGTTCATGGAGATTTTCATGGAACAGTAGAAGTAGCTCCTGACGGATCAGAATTATTAATCAATGGTAATCGAGTTACTTTGATTTATGCTGGTCATCCAACAGATATTGATTATACAGAATACGGAATTAAAAATGCTTTGGTAATTGATAATACTGGAGTATGGAGAGATAAAGAAGCTTTGGAAACGCATTTAAGACCAGGTGTTGATCAGGTGATGTTAACTGCTCCTGGAGCTGGAATTCCGAATATAGTCTATGGTGCAAATCAAGAAATGCTGAATCTTGAAAATGATAAAATCTTTTGTGCAGCTTCCTGTACGACTAATGCGATTGCTCCAATTATGAAAGTGTTGGACGAAAAGTTTGGAATATCAAAAGGACATATCGAGACGATTCATGCTTATACGAGTGATCAAAATCTGTTAGATAATTTTCATAAAAAACCAAGAAGGGGGAGAGGAGCAGCGACGAATATGGTTTTGACAACAACGGGTGCTGCTAAAGCAGTTTCTAAGGTATTGCCTCATCTTGAAGGTAAATTGACTGGGAATTCTGTTCGGGTTCCTACACCAAATGTTTCTTTAGCGATTATGAATTTGACGCTAAATGAAGATACGTCAGTTGCAGAAGTGAATTCGATTTTGAAAGATGCTGCGATGAGTGGATCATTAGTGGAGCAAATCCATTATAGCAACTCTACAGAATATGTTTCTTCTCAAGCAGTTGGAATGACCAGCACTTCTGTATTGGATGCGCCTTCGACTATCGTATCTAAAGATGGAAAAACGGTAACGCTTTACGCTTGGTATGATAATGAATTTGGCTACACATGCCAGGTGGTTAGATTAGCTAAGCATGCTGCGAGAGTTAGAAGATTTTACTATTATTAGTCATTAAAGAGAGGTGAGAGGTGAAGCACAAAGTAATTCACCTCTCACTCCTCGCTCCTCACAATAACCGTAGGTCACCTCACTCCTCGATACCTTTCCCAACCTTCACGCCTAGTTTATTATTTTTCTTATCACACTCTCTAATAGAAAGATAAGGGTCTAGTTCCAAAATAACATAAGGAGTAAATTTCGTCATTTTCTGGATGTTGAGTTTGATCGTATTTGTATAACGTTCTCCAGGATATAATTTGCCATTCGTTTTATCTAAACCTTTTCCAATAAAATCTCCATCAAAAGTAAAAGAGCTTTTCGTTACTTTATCTTTAGAAGACATGTATGCACTAAGTGCCATATTTTGATTTTCTTTTTTACGATTCGTAATTAAAGAAGCAGGCCCTTCTCCTTGATTGACAATGGTATATTCTAAGGTAACTTTGCTTTTACTTTTTTTAACGACTTTAATTGATTCAAAAACCAAATCGGAACAAGCGTTTTCATCATATTGTTGAACAGCTGAACCCATCAATGAACTTTCAAAATCATCAACAGGAGGAGCTTTTGCGGTTAATACTTCTTCTTTCTTTTTTGATGGTTGAAACCTTGGACTTTCTAAATGGGCTATATCATTATCAACTATTTCATCTTCTGGAGATGGAATAAATATTTTGACAGTTTTACGTTTGGTAATTTTTCCAGCGGCAACTTGAAAATTGCTATTAAGAATGATTTCATCTCGGATTATCTTTGCATAGGAAATAAGTCGATGCTGATGAAGCGTTTCATCATATGTCACTACCAAAGAAGGTGGTGGAGCGGTATTATCTTCGAAGTATAAATCTTTTCGACCAGTATTAACTCCAATGTAGCTTAAGTTGATAAAACCTTTTTCATTTGCTGGTGTCACTGAAATATTTGTCAGAGCAAGTCGATAGCCAATGTACTCTGGATTTTGATACGGAAAGACCTCCTGAATAGAGTCTAATGGATTTGCTTTTAAGCTAGTACAAGAAATAACAATACTAAAAATCAGTAGAAGATTGATTTTCATGGTTTCAATTTTTCACAAAGTCTCAAATAATAGGTTCCAACGGAGGGTATTTAGTGTGGATTTGCCTGGATAATTAGGCTAGTGTGGATGTTGGTCGTTGTTTAAACGCTTAAAAGCAATTTTTATTCCATATTTGAATAGGGTAATTTGTAAACCATTGATATTCAATAGGATAATTGGAGATTTTTAACTTGTAGTTTTGATTCCTTTATATTTAAAATTTCATAATTACTCCTCAATCTGAAGTGGTCGATCAATACTTTCATCCAAAGAAATAAAAGTCTCAGTCCGTTGAATACCTGAAATCATCTGGATCTTATCGTGTAAAATATCTCGCAGGTGATTGGTGTCTCGGCAGATAATTTTTGCGAAAATACTATAATTACCAGTTGTATAATGTGCTGCAACAACTTCAGGTATAAGCTTTAATTCTACAGCAACCTCTTCGTATAATGAGCTCTTATCAAGAAAAATTCCTAGAAAGGCAGTAACATCATAGCCTAGTTTACTATAATCTACAGTCAGACTAGAGCCTATAACAATTCCCATCTGGGTGAGTTTTTTCATTCGTACGTGAACCGTTCCACCAGAAACATGTACTTCTTCAGCAATCTTTGTATAAGGTTTATTCGCATCCTGCATTAGGATAGAAAGGATCTTTTTGTCGATTTCGTCAATTTCCATAGTTATAACTTTATTATCAAAACGTTAAGCAATTTCCACTTTTGTTTCTGAATTCCCAAAAAATAGTAGCTTTTGTTTTGAATTTTGTATAAAATGTACTTGTTTTAATTACTGATGAAAATTAGGATTGAAAGGTATTAGGATTGCCCATAGTAGCTTAATTTTAAACGGAGCGTAGGCATATTAGATGTTTGGCACCCGCCCGTATGATTCAGTTGGGCTGGTTAAGAGGGCCTGAACACCTAATGCTGAATGCCGTCTTTTCAAGGTTTGTAGCGAATTGAAAACTAATAATACTTTAAGTCCTGATTGGCTTTGCTTATATCAGCATTAACAGAATCAAAAGCACAATACCTTGCAACGATATTGAGTTTAAAACGTTGTTAAATTAAATTTGCTTTTTTCTTGGTATAATGATGCCTTATTTTTCCGTAACAATAGTATTTTTGTTTTAGCATCGGTAGAAAAATAAATTTTTATTTTTTAAGCAGTACTGAGAAGAATAGAAACAACATTTTAAAATAGAAGTGAATGCCTAATCAAAGCGAACAACGCCCCAATAAAATAAACATATTCTTGCCGCTGCTACTTTCTGTCTTTTTAGTAGGTGGTATGTTAATCGGGTTTAAATTACAAACCAAAACGGTTGCTCCAGATGGAGAATCGATTTCTATATTTTCAACTTCAGAACATGGTCGTTTAGAGGAATTGATACGTTATATCGATGCTCGATATGTCGACAAAGTTGATCGGGATAAAATGACAGACTCTGCAATTAATGCATTGCTTAAGCAACTTGATCCGCATTCTAGTTATATCTCGTCCAAAGATCTTAAAGAAGTCAATGAACAATTGGATGGTAATTTTGAAGGAATCGGAATCGAGTTTATGATTCTTGAAGATACTATTCTTGTGGTCAGTCCAATCGTTGGTGGTCCATCTGAAAAAGTAGGTATACTTGCTGGAGATAAAATTGTTCAAATCGAAGATTCTCTAATTGCTGGAAAGGATATCAATACCAGAGATGTCGTTAATATGCTTAAAGGAGAACGAGGTTCTGATGTGTTGGTTGGAATAGTAAGAGGGAACGATCCGGAGATTAAGAAATTTGTAATCACCAGAGATAAAATTCCATTGCATAGTGTAGAAGTTGGTTATATGCTAGACGATGAAACTGGGTATATTAAAATCAATCGTTTCAGTGCGACCACGTACAAAGAGTTTATGGAGAAGTTGGAACTCATGGTAGAGGAAAAGGGGATGAAGGATTTGGTCATTGACTTAAGACAAAACCCTGGAGGATATTTAAATGAAGCGACAAATATTTTGAGTCAGTTATTTAAAGAGAAAGATAGACTGCTTGTTTATACGGAAGGTCGAACAGTAAAACGAAGTGATTATGAGTCGACAGGGAAACCATTTTTTCAAGTAGAAGACATTGCTGTTTTAATTGATGAAGGTTCAGCTTCTGCGAGTGAAATTTTAGCTGGAGCAGTACAAGATTGGGATCGAGGAGTTGTCGTTGGTCGTCGTTCTTTTGGTAAAGGATTAGTACAAGAGCAATATCGTTTAAAAGATGGTTCTGCACTTCGTCTTACGGTAGCTAGATATTATACACCGACTGGTCGTTCCATTCAGAAAAATTATGACGACCTGGATGCCTATGATAAAGATGTTTATGAGCGTTATGATTCAGGAGAATTGTACAACAAAGACAGTATCGATGTTGTCGATTCGACGCAGTACCTAACCAAGATTGAAAAACGTTTAGTTTATGGAGGGGGAGGAATTACTCCAGACATTTTTATACCATTGGATACAACGGGAGTAAGTGATTATTTTGTAAAAGTCCGAGGTTTTATTCCACAATTTGCACACCGATTTGTAGAATCTCATAAGGACGATTTTAATTATAATTTGAAAGAGTTTACTGGCCTTTATGATGTTCCTCAAAGTACGCTCGATGCTTTCGCTAAATATGCAAAAGATCAAGGAGTAGCTTTGGATCAAGATGGTTTTGAAAAATCTAAAGATGATCTCAAGCTTTCTATTAAAGCAAGGATTGGGCGAAAACTTCATGGCGATGAAGGGTTTTTCTCCGTTTGGAATGAGCAAGACGAAGTCGTTAAAAAGGCATTGGAAGCTTTGGCTTTGCCGAATCCGCTGACTTATAAGTAGATTTCGATGTAGTCGAAATAGGGATAGATCGTTCCTTCGTCACGATAGAGTTTGAGGGATAGATCATCTTCGATGATAGGGATAGATTGCCTACGGCAATAGTGACGTAGTCTTTGATTTCTCAATAAAATTAATTAATGATTTCCATGTTTTGTTGCTGAATTTTACTCTATTCGGCTTCGCCGAATCTATCCCTATTGCCGTAGGCAATCTGTCCCTATCCGATCTTTGGGAGGATCTATCCCTTATCACTCAGTATCATACTCTCAAAACCCTCCAACTTAACAGTCTGCTTTCCTATCACAACGCTCCGAGTTTTCTTCGTCAAATTACAAGCGCAAACCCAATTCATATTATCATTTCTAAAACGGATCAAATACAAATCAAATTCTACTAGTTCCACACTTTTAATTTCGCTATTTCTCCATTTATAAATATTTAAAAACTCCGCATATTGTTCTTCCGAATATTCGGCGATATAATCAGAAGTGAAAATTAAATCTCCAAGTAGTGTATTTATAATCAACACTGTAAATTGCTGAGTCGATGTGAGTTTAATATTCTTATCCCGAAGCAAAATAACATCGGGGTCATTATGAAAAACGCGACCATTTAATTGCCAGCGACCAAGGACTGATCGCAAAGCCAAAATCGTAGAAACCCGTTCCCGATTACCAATAAATTTTAAAAAATTATGCTCCCATTTTAAATGAATGTCAGCACCAATCCGACAATAATCCACTTTACCAAATGCAGCCCCCAAAGGCACTCCACATCCTAAAATCCATTTGTTGCCAACGGTTCTTCGAAGAAACTCCATTGCGTCATTCATCATCTGTCCACGCGTTTTATTTGGCGGAGGTTGGATGCATGCGGCATAAAGGAAATCCAGTTTTACTAAATCATAACCCCATTTTTCCAAAGCAATTTTAAAGACACCCATGAGGTAATCCTGAACTTCTTTATTGTAAAAATTCAAAGCATAAAACCAGCCACCCCAAAGCGGAGTGTAACCTGCTTTGATGGGGTTTCCATCTTTATCTTTTAAAAGCCAATGTTGTTTTGTTTTAAAAATATCAGAGGCTGTTTCGCAAACAAACGGTGCCATCCAAATCCCGGCCTTAAAACCTTTGGATTTAATTTGCTGAGCAACATGTTGCATCCCATTTGGAAAACTGCTTTTGATTTGTAACCAATCTCCGATATATTTTTGATAACCATCATCGATTTGGATAATATCGATAGGAGCTTTTTTTTCAACAAAAGCATCCGCATTTTTTAAAATAATTTCCTCGGAAATATCTGTATAGTAATTATACCAACTGGTCCAGCCAGTTAATTTTGGAGCCTTTATCGGAGGAGTATCCATGGCGTTAAAATACTCATTGAAAACCCATGATTCCTGACCTTCGGCAATGAAAATATCTAAGATTGGAAAGGAGTGAGAAATTTCTAAACTTTCACATTCTTTTTCAATGCTGACCGTATTCTTATTACGATCATACTGTAAAATAGTGAAAGCTGTTCGTTCATTTAATGAACCTATAAAATCAATCTTTTTACCTTTTCGAACATAGCCATAAGTCCAAGAATGAAAGTGACCTTTGTCTCGTTTTATAAAATCAAAATGAGTATCACCATAGTATTGCAGTTTTGATTTTGCAAGTGACATCAATTTTTGGATCCGCTCATCTGCTCTATATTCTCGGCTCTCTGACCAAGACTGAAATCCATTGCAGAAAATGCGATCAGCAGGACTGAAATTACAAGACCGTTCTAAGGTCAATTTTTTTAAAGTAACTTTTTGCTTAGGATGAATCATCATCGTAATCCGAGTCGAGTTATTTTTAGTTTCAACTTTATAGTCAACATACAACTCATCAAAGAAAGTCATCTTCCCAGGAACGAGAAGGACAGATTGGTCATTGTAGGATAGGGTAGTAGTAAAAGACATGATCGCAAGATAGGGAAAAATGCGAAGTCTTCAAGGGCTTTGATTCCTTGACCCATTGAAGACTTGGCCTGTTGGCGACTTGGTAGTTTATTTCATCATCTCTACCTGTTCTACAATCTCTTCCACCGTTTCCTTCAATTCAATTCCCATTCGCAAATACTCATTAGGATATTGTTCCTTAAGGAAGTAAAGAAGCGCATAATAAATTGGTTTAAAGCGATCCTTAAATTGATTGGCCATTGCTTTTTCATTATTGAAAAAATGATACAGAAAATCAAAATGACCTTTAGAGAGTAAGAATACAAAACCTAGGCCGAGGAGTTTTACTCGTTCGATGGAGAAATCGAAATTTTGATTTAGGATTTCCTCTTGATTTAAAATTTGGATCAGATTAGATTCTGCTTCGTAGTCGTTTTTTAAAACGGAAAGATCCATGAAAACGAGCATTAATTTGGCGTCAAAATTCCCGAGATCGATTGCGTTTTTAAAAGTGTTCTGTGCTTTGTCAAATTTCTTTTTGCCAAGGTATAAAGTCGCTAGAGCGAAAGCTGCTTCTGCATTCCCTTCTTGGATAGCTGCTTGATAACTTTGTTCTGCTTTCCTGAATTTATGCTCTTGGTTATGGTAAAGCGTTGCCATAAAATAATTCGCATGAGGTGTACCTTCGTCGACTGCTTTTTGATAAAAAGCTTCTGCCTGATCAAAATTTTGATTTACTTTTTCATGAGCAAAAGCGATCTTGATATGATCCTTGTTTTTCATTTTTAAAAGTAGTGGCAATGCATTTGAGTATTGATCATCTTCAAAAAGGATCATCGCTTTTTTGTATAGAGTGAGATCAGATTTCGATAATTTTTTTGCCAAATCTTCAGTCGTTTTTGCCAAATACTGACGCGTATTTTCTAAGAGTTCATGTTGTATATCTGCGGGGATATGTTTGGTAAAAGCCAAAGCTTCTGTTATATGGAACGCAGACATAGAGTTGTACTTTCCATTTTTTATATGTGTAATATGCTTTTTGGCTCGTTCGGTTATTTCTACTTCATCACACCATTCTTCAAGGAAGCGAACCAACCAAATGACTCGGTTATGATCGCTGTTTCGACCATTGCGCATCAGGTACCATATATTGAAAAAACGTTCGCTGATTTGATAGAGGTTATTTTTAGTATTGGTTCGAATTTTATGGACCGTATCGTTTTTAACCAATAGACTTAATTGCGCAGAAATAACCTTACTTTCCATCCTCGTCACTTGTGCGATTTCTTTGACAGAAATGGCATCCCAACTCAAAGCGATGGCTTCAACGATCTCCTGTTGCATGGCTGGCAGATCATCCATTCGGTGTTTGTATAAAGGAGTTACCCGATCAAGTACCGTTTCCAAGTCCTGAAAAGCTTCACCTCCTTCATCATCAATAAATAGTTCGAATAGTAAGAGGATGGTTCTGATCACACCACCGGTTAATCTACGAAGTGCTTCGATTCTTCCTTTTTGATTTTCTAAAATAGACTCAATATCTTTGTGTGGATACAACTCTCCAAGAGTTGACAATAGTTCAAAAGTTTCCGTAGTATCTAAACCTTGAAGGTATTCTATTTTAAAAAATTCATAGAATGGATGCCTGTAATCATAGAAAGGGCGAACTGGAATAGCTGAAGCTGCAACGATTCTTATTTCTGCAGATGTTTGTAAAACTTTTCGAAAACGATGAGCATCTTTATCTGAAAACTTGCTAAACATATCTGTTGCATTATCAATGAACAAGATGATCTTTTTGCGATTTTCATTTAAGGTTTTAGTTAATAAATCAAATGCCTCTTTTTCATATTCTTCGTCAGAATTATGAGCAGCAGACAGTAGTTTCATTTTGCCACGAAGCCCTTTGAATATTTTAGATTTTTCGCCTAAAAGTTCAGCTACTCTTTCCCAAAGTTTGAACAATTTTCGAATACTATATTCTTCTTCATTAAAAACCAATGGAACCAACCATTTGCTCATGCTAGAATTATTCTCAATCTCATAAGCTAAGCGAAGTAGCATGGTTGTTTTTCCCATCCCTCGTTTCCCTTCGATCAGAAGATGCTGTTCGGGGTGTTGCATCTTCGCCTTTTTGATTTCTTTAAATATCCGGTCAAATGTTTTTTGTCGAACGATAAAAGAATCAATCAAATCACCTTTGGACAAGCTTTGTGGATTGTATAAGAAATTGACGGTTGCTCTTTGCTTACGGGATTTTGAATCTAGCATAAAGGATTAAGTTAGCAAGTTAATAAATGAACAAGTGAACAAATTAGCTCGATTAATGGCTAACTTATTCACTTGTGAACTTGTTCTATTGATTTATTCTACTGCATATTTCTTCCACCACATTTGTAATATTGGTGAATTGAAACTAAATACATTATCCTGATTATTGATGTAGCCATCGAATTCTAGAATTTCTAAAACTCTTGGTGCATCTTTCAATTGTTTTAAAGCTTCCAAAGGAACAGTATCTTGTTGAGCAATCAATAAAAGTATATGCTTAGCGATTTGACTTTCTGCCTTAGGAAGGGTTTTGTCCAGACGGCTGTAATAATTTTCGAAATATAAATTATAACGATGATTACTGGCTTTGTCTAAGACTTTGTCAATCGTTTCTTTTGAAACACGCTCTGATTTAGAATCAAAATCATCAATTAGCATTTGAGCAATTAATTGAATCATAAATGGGATTAACCATTTTAATCTGCTCATCAAATATTTAACGGCTCCAACTTCGTATTTTACACCATAAGTTTTTAAAAGTTTACGAATGAATTCTCCAGCTTCTTTCTCAGAGAGGGGAGGTACAGAAACCACATTTAAATCATTGATTGTCGCAGTTGCATTCAACTTGCGGGTGATGTTTGGTAAACCTATAGAACCAGTATAAACGAACTGAATTCCTTTTTTGATTCTTTGTCGAATGCTTCTATTCGAATGTAAAAACTCAACAGCATCTTTGGGGCCATGCTCAGAAATAATTCGTTCTAGACAAATCGGAAATTCATCAACAAGGACGACAATGCAGAAATCAGAAGTATCCATTTCTCGCATCAATTTTTCAAATTCGTCGATATATTTTGGTTTGATTCTTTCGGGTGCTTCAAATTCAATGTTCCAAAGTTTGATTCTTTTGACATGTTCTTTGAACCGCTCGAAAATAGAAGAGACTTTCTCAGAAGCTTTCATCAGCTTGCCGACCGCTTTGCTTTCCAGCAATTCTTCAGACAGCAATTTGAAATAGTTTTCACTGTCTTCAATATCTTCCACGCTGACATATACAAAAGCATAACCGTCTTGCGGAAAGTCTTCCAGGTATCGCATGATAGATGTCTTACCGGCTCGGCGTGGAGCAGAGATGTAGATGTGACTACCCGAATCTAGTCTTCGGTATAGCTTTTCGATGATCTTTTTTCTCGGAAAAAAGTCCTTGCCTCTAGGTGTTTGACCTACAATATTTTTCATGTATGTTCGTAGATTATTGAAAAATGGAGATGAGTTGCATGCTCTTTGAATTTTTCAGAAGTGTAGCAAATTAAAAATTTGCATTATTTCTGTTTAGTTAGTTGTACTCGTTAAACGTTGTAAAACTTACTAGAGTATTTTTAACAAAAAATAATTTGTCATCTCAAATATACTTAACAAAATTTATTTTGTCAAAGTTTCCGAGTGGAAAGTTAAAGAAAGGTTAAAGCAAGTGAATAGGTTAGTAGAGGAATAAAACAACAAAGGAACAGGTTAGCAATGTCGTATTGACAGTTTGTTAACTTGTTCCTCTATTAATTTGTTCCACTGTTAACTTGGTTACTCTCTAAGAAAGATCAATTCTCCATCAGTCATAGCTTTTACAATGACACTGGGTTCTTTACTTTCTTTTTCGTAGCGTCTTTGTTTGAAAACATAATCGACACCTTCGATGATCGCACTACTGATCTCGCCAAAATTGGCTGGGAATGGTTCGTTGCTGATATTAGCAGAAGTAGAGACTAGAGGTTTCCCCAAAGTAGTTATCAGGTTTTTACAATAATCATCTTGAACCAATCTGATCGCAATACTTCCATCGGGAGAAATCATATTCTTCGGAAGATTTCGAGCATTTTCAAAAATAAGAGTAAGTGGGCGTACATGATGGAGTAGGAGGGTGTCCACACGCGGGTGGATATGTTCTACATATTGTTTCATCATTTCTACAGAATCGACCAAGATAATAAGGCCTTTGTTACGTTCTCGTTGTTTGAGTTCGTAGATTTTTTCAACAGCTTCTGGATTCGTGGCGTCACATCCAATACCCCAAATCGTATCAGTAGGGTATAAAATTAGTCCTCCATTCTCCAAAACTGCTTTTATGTTTTCCAAATTGTCTTTTTCGAACATAAAAGTTTTTAATTTTGTATTAGTCATTCTAGCTTTATTGAAGAAAAAGTTTTAAAAATTCAGCCATGTATGGGAGTTTAGGATTTGTTTAAAAAAGGAAATCAACAAACCTTATATTATAAATAATAAAATATCAAAATTTGATCCAAACTTTGACGAAGGTTAAGAACAAAATTTTGAAAGAAAAACGCAATATATTGAAATATAATTATGTTTTTATACAACTACTTTTACATAAAAATTGTAATGTTATAGACACTTAAAACGGTCTTTGGCGTTTTGTAATATATAAAGCATACGAAATCTTACAGAAATTGGGTTTTTTACCATAAATCAGGTATTTTAAAACCTGAAAACAGAACACTCCTTATTTCTGAGCTAAAACTAAAAATTTTGAACCTAAATCGAATTTCAATAATATTTACATTTCTTTTCTTTTTTGCTTTTTCATATGAGGCAAGTGCTAAGCATATTATTGGAGGAGAGGTTACTTATATCTGTAATGGAAATGGTTCCTATACCTTTACCATGTTTGTTTATAGAGATTGTGACCCAACTACTGGAGGAGCTTTTTATGATGATCCTGCATATTTTTCTATTTTTAGTCAAGTAGGAAATAATTATTCTGTTGTGAATGAATTATTGGTCAATATTACTAGTCAAGGGCCAATTTCGCCTCCTGATGACCCTTGTGTTATTCCTCCCTCTAATCTTTGTGTAGAGGAAGCTAGGTATACTTTTACTGTAAATTTACCAGTTATCGATGGTAGTTACCATGTGATTTATCAGAGATGTTGTCGAAACAATACGATTTCAAATATTCAAAATCCAGAAGATTCTGGAGCTACATATACGGTTGAAGTAACAGCTGAGGCTCAAGCGGTATGTAACAACTCTCCTGTTTATAATGATTTTCCTCCTATTGTAATCTGTGTTGGATCGCCTTTGTTTTTTGACCATTCAGCTACGGATGCAGAAGGAGATCAATTGGTTTATGAATTTTGTGCACCACTTTTAGGTGGTGGGCCTTTGGGAACTACGGAGAACCCTGGAAATGCAGATGGTTGTGAAGGTGTTAAGCCAATAACGCCATGTCCACCTCCTTTTGATCCTGTTCAATATATTTTGTCCACTTATTCCGAATTGGATCCTATGGGAGGAGACCCACAGGTGACTATTGATCCAGTTACGGGAATAATTAGTGGAGTTCCAAATATTATTGGCCAATATGTGGTTGGAGTTTGTGTTAGTGAGTATAGGAATGGAGTTTTATTGAGTCAGGTCAGACGAGATTTTCAGTTTAATGTTAGCCTTTGTGAAACGACAGTTGATGCTCGTGTAGAATTTGATTCAATTATTAGCGCTCAGGAATTTGTTATAAATTCTTGTGGAAACAATACGATCACTTTTGGAAATAATAGTATTCAACAGCAATTCATTGATGAGTTCTTCTGGACTTTTGATATAAACGGAACAGATCAGACTTTTACAGAATGGGAGCCTACGATTACTTTTCCATCGATTGGAACTTATCAAGGAATTCTTGTTTTGAACCCAAATGATCCTGATTGTAATGATACTGCTTTTATTAATGTCAATGTATACCCAGAAATTCAGGCAGATTTTACTTCTGCTTACGATACCTGTGTTGCCGGCCCGATAACTTTTACGGATTTATCTTTTTCTGGTGCAGGACCGAATGCGATTACTGATTGGCTTTGGAGTTTTGAGCAAGGTATTCAAGGAACTAGTGATGAGCCGAGCCCTGTCTATATGTTAAATAGCCCTGGAAATATTCCCGTATCATTGACTGTAACAGACGAAAATGGCTGTCAGGATACTGAATTACAGATCGTTCCATGGACTCCAGCTCCTCCGATTTTGATTATTGAACCTAGTGCAGCTAATGGTTGTGCACCTCAGGAGGTAGTTTTTAATAATCTTTCTATCCCTATTGATTCGACTTATGATATTGTTTGGGATTTTGGTGATGGAAATGGTAGTGGGGAAGTAAGCCCAACTCATACTTATGATGAGCCAGGTGTTTATGACATATCATTGCAAGTAACGTCTCCAATTGGTTGTTTTATAGAAGATGCCTGGCAAGGATTGATTGTGGTTCGACCAGCACCGATTGCAGATTTTTCTTTTTCACCTCAAGAAGTAAATAGTTTTGATCCTGTTGTCGACTTTACGGATCTTTCTTTTGAACCATCATTTTGGTACTGGGATTTTGATGGAGATGGCGTTTCTTATGATCAAAACCCTACGTATACCTTTCCAGATACAGGAACTCAACAAATTACTTTGATTGTTACTCATGCAAGTGGGTGTATGGATACCCTTATCCAATTCTTAGATGTTGTGCCTCGGGTTACTTATTTTGTACCGAATGCTTTTACACCTAATAGTGATGGAACGAATGACTTCTTTATAGGAAATGGAATAACAGAAGGGATGGAAAACTTCACCATGACGATATGGAATCGTTGGGGAGAAGAAGTTTTTCAAACAAACGACCCTCATCGTGGATGGAATGGTAAAAAGAAGAATATAGGAAGAGATTCTCCGAATGGTGTATATGTTTATGTGGTTACTTATACCGGGCCACGAAAAAATAACTTTCAATTGAAAGGTTTTGCTACCTTGATTCGCTAAAAGCCTGACAAAACTGTTAATTCATTTTCCTCTTATTGCGATAATCCCTATCTTACGTACTTGAAAAGATGGACTAAGTCTGGACTTTTTCTTGAATTATGCCTAATTTAAGTTTTAATCGAGATTTTATTCATTATATTATCATGTGCCTTTAGCTTATTTACTTTCCCTGAGAGCCGCCAAGGGAAGATTTTACAATGAAAATTATCCGCTAATTTTGATAAAGCTTTGAAAATTTTAAAAGTGCATTTCCTAATGGAACTCTCTCCCAATTGCTCTGTTTTAAACTAATAAGCTATTTCAAAATATACTAGATTGACTTTCATTCGCCGGAATTAATTGATATGATTCTACGGCTTTTTAGTTTACTTTTATCTTGCATACAAAACCAAATCATGAAGAACTTACATCAGATATTTTTCACTTTAGTGATCCTTTTTATAGGGATATCCTCTGCAAATGCGGCGCATATAATAGGAGGGGAGATGACCTATGTATGCAATGGTCCCGATGACAACATTCCTGGGAATCAGTTATATGTATTTACAATGACTGTTTATAGAGATTGTGATGGAGGAGGAGCTCAGTTTGATTCATCCCCAAATGGTGGTTTGACTGGAACGGTATCCGTTTTTCAAGGTTCTAGTCAATTTGAGTTTGCGAATGTAAGTTTAGATGCACCTATAGTAAGTCCAATTAATAATGATGATTCTAATCCATGTGTGATATTACCTCCAAATATCTGTGCGGAGAGTGGTGTTTATACTTTTGATTTAAGTTTGCCAATTAGTACGCAAGGTTATACCATAGTATATCAAAGATGTTGTAGAAATAATACGATTACTAATATTGAAAACCCAGGAGAAGAGGGAGCAACTTATGAAATTCAATTGACTCCAGCAGCACAGAACGTTTGTAATTCCTCTCCAACTTTTGAAAATCTTCCAGAAGCAGTACTGTGTGTAAATGAACCATTGAATATTAATAGTGCTGCTTTCGATGCTGACGGTGACCAATTAGTGTACAGTTTTTGTAGCCCTTTTGGAGGAGGTTCGATTATGGATGTTGCACCAAATCCAGATGCTGCCCCACCTTATGATAATGTTCAATTTATTTTATCATTGTACTCTGCTTTAAATCCTTTAGGAGGAACTCCACAGGTAACTATTAATTCCTTTGATGGAATTATTACAGGGACTCCAACCGAACAAGGTCAATTTGTCGTTGGAATTTGTGTTCAGGAATTTCGAAATGGAGAATTGTTGAGTACGATTAAGCGAGAATATCAATTTAACGTTGCTTTTTGCGAGCCGATTATCAATGCTGATATAGAAGGAGTAGAAGCTGGTGAATCTTTAATTTACCAGTCTTGTGTTGACTCTACTTTGACATTTATTAATGAAAGTACAGATGTAGCATTTATTGAAGAATATGTGTGGAGTTTTGATATTCCAGGAAATCAACCTTTATCTTTTGATACAAGAGATGTTACGGTAACTTTCCCTGGACCAGGGTATTTTCCAGGTTCAATGATTGTCAATCCAGGTACTCAATGTTCTGATACAGTAGATATAGAAGTTACTATTACTCCTCCGATAGATCCAGGTTTTGAATTTGAATATGATACCTGTATTGCAGGCCCTGTAGATTATACTGATTTGACAATTCTGACTAATCAAGCATTGACAGAATGGGATTGGGATTTTGGAGATGGAGAAGTGTCTGATGAAGTGAATCCAACCCATATGTATGAGGATCCCGGATTGTTTCCAGTGACGCTAACAGTAGTCGATTCCATTGGCTGTACAGAAACAGTAACAGAAATGGTAAACTGGTTTCCAGTGCCACCACTAATTGTCATTGAACCGAGTACTTTCATTGGTTGTCCACCATTAGAAGTTGGATTTGTTAATCTTTCTAGTCCAATTGACAGTACCTATGAATTGACATGGACTTTTGGAGATGGAGGTGTTGATAGTATGATTAGTCCTTCACATATTTATGAATCGCCAGGACTGTATGATGTAAATATTGAAATTACTTCACCAATTGGTTGTTATACGAGCCGAGAGTTTAGGAATTGGATTGCCATAGATTCTTTACCTGTTGCTGACTTTAGCTTTTCACCAGAGAAAGCAGATAACTTTGAGCCAGAAGTTGAATTTACTGATGAATCAGTTCGGGCAGCAGCTTGGGAGTGGACCTTTGATCAATATGGAAGTACCATTTTACAAAACCCTAGTTTTGTTTTTCCAGATACTGGATTGATGGAAGTTCAATTAGTCATTACTCATCTTTATGGTTGTTTAGATACGATCATTCAATATGTGGATGTAGAACCTAAGGTTACTTATTTTCTACCAAATGCATTTACACCAAACGAGGATGGAACCAATGAGTTTTATCGAGGTGGAGGCTTTTTTAGAGGAATGAGAGATTATAATATGAAAATCATGAACCGTTGGGGCGGAATTGTTTTTGAGTCTCGGGATCCGATGGAAGGATGGAATGGAATGGAATTTAACTCAGGTAGGATATCTCCCAATGGAGTTTATCTGGTCTATGTTCAATATACCGGACCAAGAGGAATGCCGAAAGAATTTAAAGGATATGCTACTTTGATCCGTTGACAAAAATGGAAATAAGTACTTGGAAAAATATATAATAGAAATAAGAACTTCAACAGTTAGTTCCAAATAGGAAAGAAACGGTATTAGGTTTTTAATTTTAAGAGAACTCGAAAACCTAATATCGGGCACCGTTTTTTAAGATGGAGGAGTTTTAATTTTTATACTATTCTCGAACAACTTCATTCTTGAACAAAACAAACTAATGAGCAAGTTCCTGAAAAATTTATTCTTATTTTTCGGAATGCTGTGTTTTTCGATTCATAGTTATGCTTATCATATTGTTGGAGGAGAAGTTTATTATGAATGCCTTGGTGTTGATCCTAACAATCCTAATGCGAAGATTTATCGCTTCACTTTAAAAATATACAGAGACTGTGCAGGTAATGGGCAAGATTTTGATTCCTTACCAGGAACTGCAATTGGAACGGTAACCATTTATAAAGGTGATGATATTGTTCCTTTTATTTCAACATTGAATCTAGATGCTCCAGAGATTACTTGGCTTGAGGCAGATGCAGGAAATCCTTGTTTGATCGTTCCTCCGAATATATGTGTGCAAGAAGGTATTTACGAATTTGAGCAAAGCCTTCCAGATAGTCCTGATAGTTATCACATTACTTACCAACGATGTTGTCGAAATTCTTCTATTTCAAATATTTATAATCCAGATGAAACAGGTGCAACCTATACTGTTGAATTAACACCTGCTGCTCAAACAGAATGTAATAATAGCCCAGTTTTTGCGAATTTTCCTCCTATTATTATTTGTGTAGATCAAGAATTAAATTTTGACCATTCAGCGATCGATGCTGAAGGAGATCAATTGGTTTATGAATTTTGTTCGCCATTAAAAGGCGGTGGCCTTTTTGGTAATCCTACCGCATCTAATGGAATCTATCCAAATCCAGATGATCCACCAGTGTATGAAGGGGTAGATTTTATATTGTCGACATATAATGCCTTGGCTCCTTTGGCTGGAAATCCAGTAGTTAGCATTGATCCTTTTACAGGTTTTCTAAACGGAGTCCCAGTTACGCAAGGTCAATTTGTAGTAGGGATTTGTGTAAAAGAATTTCGGAATGGAGAATTGTTGAGTACGGTACAAAGAGACTTCCAATTCAATGTTGCTTATTGTGAACCTACAGTTGTTGCAGAATTAGAGGGAACCATAATCGATGATGTTTATATTTATGAAAGCTGTGATGAATCAACATTTACTTTTGAAAATGCGAGTTTTCAATCTCAATTTATCGATGAATATGCTTGGCATTTTGAGGTAAATGGCCAAGATTGGGTATTTCCAGAACCAGAGCCTACTGTTACTTTTCCAGGGCCAGGAATCTATCCTGGAATGATGGTCTTGAATCCAGGAACTCAATGCTCAGATACTGCGGATGTCGAAGTGAGAATAGCAACTCCGGTATTTGCGACATTCGAATTTGAATATGATACTTGTGTTGCAGGACCAGTAAGTTATTCCAATCTGGCAAGTACAGGGAATGGAAATATAGCTACTTACGAATGGAATTTCGGCGATGGGAATACTTCTAATGAAGCTGATCCAATCCATGAATATGAAGATCCGGGTTTATATGATGTGGCTTTAACAGTGACCGATGATTGGGGATGTACAGGAACACTTATCCAACAGGTCAATTGGTATCCGGTACCACCATTGATTATTATAGAACCGAGTTCTTTCGTTGGTTGTCCACCAGCTGAGATATTTTTTGAGAACTTATCATCACCGATAGATTCCACTTATGACATAGTTTGGGATTTTGGAGATGGTGGATTTTCGGGAGACATAAGTCCACTCTATGCTTTTAATCAACCGGGAATATTTGATATATCATTAGATATCACTTCACCTATTGGTTGTTCTACAAGTCGAGCATTTCCAAACTGGATTTTGATTGATTCTTTACCGATTGCTGATTTCACTTTTAATCCAGATCGAATAACTAATTTTGAACCAGAGGTTTCTTTTTTAGATCAATCGATTCGTGCAGCAGCATGGGAATGGAGTTTCGATCAATATGGAAGTACTATTTTGCAAAACCCGAGTTTTGTATTTCCAGATACTGGATTGATGGAAGTACAATTAGTGATTACACATTTATATGGTTGTTTAGATACGATGATTCAATATATTGATGTGGAACCTCAGGTGACTTATTTCTTACCAAATGCTTTTACGCCAAATGAAGATGGAACCAATGAATTTTTTCGAGGCGGCGGATTTTTTCGAGGAATGCGTGATTTTAGAATGAAAATAGTGAATCGATGGGGTGGGGTAGTTTTCGAATCGAGTGATCCTATGGAAGGGTGGAATGGAATGAAGAATAATGTTGGAAGAATGTCTCCTAATGGGGTATATATGGTTTTAGTGAGGTTTACTGGACCTAGAGGAATGCCACGAGAACTTAAGGGATTTGCGACGCTAATTCGGTAGAAGTTACTGTTTTGGTAAGCTTGTCTTGGGTTTTCTATAAAACAGGCTTCAAAATTTATTTAGAATTGAGAAAAAATAATTCAAAAGGCGATATTATTTAAAAAATATACTTATCTTTGCAGTCCGAAAATAAATTTTAACAATTTTAAAAATATTGAACGATGGATGCCATAAAATATGTACAAGATTTGTACGAAACTAAAAAACATCCGGAATTCCGTCCTGGTGATAATGTTGTAGTAGATTACAAGATTGTTGAGGGAGCTAAAGAGAGAATTCAGGCATATAGAGGGGACGTTATCCAGATTAAAGGAACCGGTACAACTAAGACTTTTACCGTTCGAAAGATTTCAAATGGTGTTGGTGTAGAGCGTATCTTCCCATTATACTCACCTGCTATTGTTGATATCAAAATCCTTAAAAGAGGTAGAGTTAGACGTGCTAAATTATACTACTTACGTGATCTTGTAGGTAAGAAAGCTCGTATCAAAGAGAAAAAATACGTTAAATAGGACTTTTAAGAACTATTTTTAATATAAGAAAAAGCTCATTCGACATTCGGATGAGCTTTTTTGTTGTTGCTACTACTTCTTCACCTCTATCAAAAACAAATGCTCAGGAACTTCAAATTCCTTTTTCGCTATATTTTTTAACGTAAAAGAATTCCATTCTGTGGTTGGGCGTATTTTTTCATACATGCTTGCTTTCCCAAGTTGGATCGGCATATTGAAACCTTCAATACAATTTTCCCATTTACATTTGACCTCCAAATCTTTACCTTTTTGTTCGATTTTATAATGAAAAATAGGAATGTTAGGATAGCGAAGGTATTGAGTGAAAAAGGTTTCAATATAATCTTCGCCAGTTTTTTGAATGACAAAGTTTACAAAATCACTGGTCACTACATTGGAGATACTATGTTCTCGATAAAACGATTTTAAAATATCAAACCACAAAACATCATCCTTTAATGTATGTCGCAAAGTATGAAGCATCCATGAACCTTTAAAATAATGATCACTGCCTCCCCAATCTTCCCAGTTGACATCTGCCGGTCCAATAATTGGTTCTTGATTTAGAATATTTGGAAATCTCCGAAAGTGATTCATATATCTCACCGCATCTTCATAACCATAAGTACATTCTACATAAAGCGCTTCCATGTAAGTGGTAAAAGATTCATGAATCCACATTTCTGAAAGGTCATTACAGCTAATGCTATTTCCAAAATACTCATGCCCAGTTTCATGAACAATAATATAATCCCAATCCATATCTCTTGGGATCATTCCTCCAAGATAACCACGCATATATTTGTTGCCATAGGCAATGGCTCCTTGATGTTCCATACCGAGGTAAGGCGTTTCAACCAAAGCATAACCATCATCAATAAAAGGATATTTATCAAAGTAATATTCAAAACATCGAAGCACTTGAGGTACTTGTTTGAAATGCTCTCTAGCCTTTTCTTCATTACTCGACAAAACGTAATAATCTAAGGCGAGACTTTCTTTCTCCATTGTTTTTATGGTATCTGAGAAATGGACATAATCTCCAATGTTGACCGTTACATTATAATTGTTGATCGGGTAACTGACAAACCAATCATAGCGAGTATAATCGTCGTCGCTCTTTTCTATATTTCTAAGATTTCCATTAGCAATACAAACCAAAGGATCAGGGACTTCAATTTTTATGCTCATACTATCAGGCTCATCACTTAGGTGATCCTTGTTAGGCCACCATAGACTAGCACCGTCCCCTTCGCAAGCGACAGCTGCCCAAGGTTTTCCTTTCGCGTCTTTTGTCCATACAAATCCCCCATCCCAAGGTGGCTGCTTAGCAACTACTGGATGACCTTTGTACCGTATTCGGATGGAATTTTTATTGCCAACTTTTTGCATTGGAAGCCTCACAAAAACAGCATTGTGAAGACGATCGAAAGTCAAAGGGAAACCATGTAACTCGATGCCTACAATTTTCATATTTTCATATAAATCAATCTGTAGAAATTCAAAATCCTCTTTGACTTCAAAATGCATGTCTACATAACCTTCAATGAAACGATCCTCAATATCTATTTTGATATTTAATTCGTAAAAAGTAACATCATAACAGGTTCTTTCTGGCCGCAACATCCCTCTCAAAGAGTCTGCTTCTGTAAATTGATAACTGTCATAAAAATCATCTTGTGCCTGAATATTTGACAGCATCAAAAAAGAAAAACAAACTAGAAAAATATACTTCATAGAATTAAAAATTTAAACTTCATAATTAAACTTCATGCCCTTTTTTCACTCGGGCTTTAAAATTCTTAGTAATTTGTTTATCTAGAAAACGATCAGAAAAGACATACTTTACGAGACGCATAATCATTTTTTTCTTTGCAATTATATAACGAGTTGCTGGTCTTTTTTGTATTAAAGAAGAGTAAATTTTTTCTGAAACGTCTCGAGGAGGAACAGCATTTTTTTCAGTATTACCAACAGTACGTTCCCAGTTTTTTAAAAGAGGACCATAATCGGTGTCAAGATATTTAGGATCGAGGTATTTTGCTTTATCCCAGATATCTGTCGAAACTGCACCAGGTTCCATAATTACAACATCGATGTCATAAATAAAAAGTTCTCGTCGTAAAGCATCAGACATACTCTCCAATGCATATTTTGACATGGCATAAGCACCTAGAAACGGAGCTGTTACAAAACCAGAAACAGAACTAATATTAATGATTTTTCCTGGAGGATATTTTGCCGGAATTTGAGCTCCAAGGAAAGGAAGAAAAGCTTGTACAACACGAAGAACACCATAAACATTTACGTCGAATTGCTGATGTAAATCTTTGATATCCAAATGTTGTAAAGGGCCGTTTACGGCATAACCTGCGTTATTAACTAGGCAGGAAATTCCTTTTCCATCAAGGATCTTTTTAACTTCAGAGACTGATTGATTGATGGCTTCTTGATCGCACACATCGAAAATCAATGGATGGAAATTTTTACCAAAATCATTCTTTAGTCGATCAGCATCTGCTTGCTTTCGTACACTACCGAATACGAAATAGCCTTTCTCAAGAAAAAGTTTTACGGCATCATAACCGATACCAGTTGAAACGCCTGTAATTAAAATGTTTTCCATATGGTGTAGTTTTTTAGTGAAAATAGGCACTTAATTTAAAATACACTTACTGGAAGGGAACATTTTTGGCTTTTTGATCATTTATTAAAATGAAAGAACATATTGTATCAGCGATAAGCTCTAGAGTTAAGTGCTGATGCTGAACCAAAACATTTATCAATATTGAGATTTATATTTGTAATCATATTTTTTCTCCTTTTTGATTGGTATGCCTTTCAAGCTTTCCTTACGATCAGTGAATCCTGGTCTTCTACTTCGAAATATATACTTTATGGATTGTACTGGTTGTTTCCATTGATTACAATAGGGACGATGATTTATGCGGCCACTAGTGGATTTGCAACGTGGAATAAAGAAATTTTTGCTACACTTCGGGGGATACTGGTCTTGGCTTATTTTGCTAAATTTTTAATTGTTCTGGTATTGTTGATCGATGACATTCGAAGAATCGCAATGGATAGTTATCAGGCATTTGCTGGTGGAGAAACTTTCGATAGAAGTCGATCTAAGTTTCTTTCTCAGATAGCCATATTTACTGGGACATTGCCATTTGTTATGATGAGTTATGGAATGTTTAGAAATAAATATCGGTATAAAATAATCAAGGAGATTGTAAAAATAGATCAATTACCTAAGGGTTTAGAAGGCTTGAAAATTGTTCAGATTTCAGATATTCATAGTGGTAGCTTTACGTTGAAAGAACCTGTGAAATTAGCCATTGAAATGATCAATCAACAGAATGCTGATCTAGTGTTTTTTACAGGAGATTTAGTAAATAGTATGGCTGAAGAGATGCAACCATTTATGGATATTTTTGATAAAATTGAATCCAAGTATGGGGTTTACTCTATTACTGGAAATCATGATTATGGTGATTATGCGAGATGGGAAAGTTTAGATGCTAAAAAAGCAAATTTCAAAGAATTTATGGCTACCCATAAAAAACTCGGTTGGGATTTGTTGATGAATGAAAATAGAATGTTGGAGATTAATGGGGAGCAAATTGCGGTGATTGGTGTTGAAAATTATTCGGCCCATCCTCGATTTCCAAAGTATGGTGACTTATCTAAAGCTCATGCAGGAACAGAGACTGCGGTAGTTAAGTTATTACTTTCTCACGATCCTTCTCATTGGTTGGATGAGGTAGTTGGAGGATTTAAAGATATTGACATTACTTTTTCAGGACATACTCACGGGATGCAATTTGGGATAGAAATCCCTGGTTTGATCAAATGGAGTCCAATTAAGTATGTCTATAAGCAATGGGCTGGGCTTTATGAATCTGAAAAACAATATTTATATGTTAATCGGGGTTTAGGCTTTTTAGGATACCCTGGAAGAGTCGGAATATTACCGGAAATTACGGTTTTAGAGCTTAGTCGGCAAAGCTAATCGAAAGCGAAAACCTAATTCGTTGTTGATCTTCTCCTTTTTTCTTAATTTTACGGGATTGAGTGACGGATCAAGATTATTAATATTTATTTTGATATTCTGAAAATTTCATAAACAATTGACTAAAAGGGTATTGTGTTGGAAATTATTGGAATATCTTAAAAAATGAATTATTCATAATTCCGTCAAACTACTTATTTTGGCTTTAAAGACCAGATATCTTTTTATACTAGCCAATTAATTAAGCGCAAAGCAACATATGAATACTTTAAAATACCTGACAATCTCTCTCTTATCTGTTTTATTAGTGTTTACTGCATGTACATCAGATGGCAGTGAGACTAAAAAGGATAAAACAATCACTACAGATGACCTGAATGGTCGATGGGATTTATCTGAAGCAGTTCGTGATGGTCAAAAGACTGCTTCCTTGGAAGGTACGTATATGGAATTTGGAGGAAATGATCAACTAAGTTGTAATTTCAATGAAACAGGGGATGATGTGGAGTCAAGTTTTATATTAAAAGATAATACCTTGACACATAATGAGCAAAACTATAAGATTGAATCATTTTCCGATTCGGAATTGGTTGTATCTACAAAATTAATGGATTTCGATTTTAAACTCACTTTTAATAAAGCAGAGTAACAACACACCCACCTTATTTTATTATCGGTTCTTTGATGAAGAACGTTATTTCTTAGTCAGGAACCTGACTTTTTCTAGGAATCAGATTTTGATGATTGCCCTTTTGGCTGTATTTTTATCAATGTATTTCAATCCTCTCATTTCAAACGAGTATTATGAAAAAGATAATCTTCTTACTAGCTATTCTATGTTCCTTTAATTTTACGGTTAAAGCGATCGATGCCAGTGTAACCTATGCTACATTTACGGCTCCTGGACAGCCTTATCTCGAAGTCTATCTGTATATCCATGGTTCGACCGTACAGCAAGTAATGTCCATTGATTCTTTGTACCAATCCAAAGTTGAAGTAATTACTATTTTCAAACAAGGGGAAGAGATTGTTAAGGTCGATAAATACTTACTGAATAGTCCCGCAGGAAAAAAGAATATAAGTCTTTATGATCTGAAAAGATACGGTTTGCCAAACGGAAGCTATGATTTGGAGATTTCTTTAAAAGATGCAAATAATGAACTCAATAAGAATGTTTATAAAACAAAAGTCGAGATAGATTACGAGGGGGAAGGTTTGATGCAATCTGATTTGGAATTATTGTCTTCTGTAAAAAAAGATGATTCGGATCACCCTGCTGTTAAGAATGGTATTTACATGGAAGCACTTCCTTTTAATTTTTATAATCGAAGTTTGAAGACTTTATACTTTTATAATGAAGTCTATAATTCTGATAAAGCTATCGGCGAAGATTTTTTAGTAAGATATTCTATAGAAAAAGTAAGCGGCAATGGAACAACAGAAACCATGATGATTGCCAATAAAAAACGAAAACCAGAATCCATAAATATTCTTTTATTACAAATGGATATTTCAAAATTGCCTTCAGGAAACTTCAATTTACTGGTTGAAATTAGAAATAGAGGAGGGGAGTTATTAAGTAAGAAGACTGCATTTTTTCAAAGAAGTAATCCGTTTTTAGATCTTGAAATCGCGAGGGAGACACCACTAGAAGAAGAATTTGTCTCTGATCTCAACAAGGAAGAATTACGATATAGTTTAAAAGCAATTGCTCCTTTGATCAAAGGTGCTGATGTGGAAGTATTGAATTATCTGATCGATAATGTAGATAGCCTTGATGCACAACGTCGTTACCTCTTTACTTTTTGGGCGATAGAAAGTCCTGTAGATACCAAAACGACTTATGAAAAATATATGCGAGTGGCGAAAGCTGTTGATCAAAAGTATAAATCAGGTTTTGGTTATGGCTTTGAGACCGATCGTGGTTATATCTTTATGAAGTATGGTAAACCAAATGATATACGTACCGTCGAAAACGATCCTACTGCACCGCCATATGAAATTTGGGTTTACGAAACTTTTAGAAAGACGAACCAAAACCGAGTAAAGTTTCTTTTCTATAATCCTTCTCTTTCTCCTGGTAATTTCCAATTATTGCATTCTACAGCCATAAGTGAAATTAGCAATCCACAATGGGAAGTTGATCTTTACCGTGATGCTCCAAATGATATACAAGGCGGTGATTTTATTAGTGGTACTGAAGTGCAGGATAATATTGGGCGTCATGCTCGGCGATTGTTTGAAGACCTTTAGAAGTTTTTTGACTTGCTTCGCTTGTCAGAAGTGATAGGTCGCCTTTGGCGAAGTGATGAGGGATAGATCACCTTCGGTGATAGGGATAGATTGCCTATAGCAATAGTGTCGATAACTAAAAGAAGGTAGTACATCTCAAATGATTCTTTCCATATTTATAGCAGAAACCCCACTATTCCGACTAGTAGGAATCTATCCCTATTGCCGCAGGCAATCTACCCCTATTCGACTCCGTCGAATATCAAAAAGGTGCTTTCAACCATTCCAAATCTCCACCGATGATCAACAAAAACAAACCACCTGCGAGCAAGGGGGCTAAGATAGCTCCTACCATAAAAACGTAATAAGACCGTGGAACCTTAGAAGGTTCAATGAGTTCCGAAATTCCTGCAACTATAAGTAAGGCAGAGAAAATAACTATAAAAATGGAAGAGACTAATGTTGCAGCATAATCACTGATCAGCCATAAAAGGATATATAAAATGAATTGTAAGAGGAACCATTCAATTGGTCGTAATTTTAGCATGTTTTGAGTTTTTCTAATCTATCTGAAGATAATTTAGCTAATTTTGTCTGAGAAGCAAGTAAGAAGTAAAATCACTTTAAACAAACTTAAATATTAAATCTTTCTTAAAAACAGAATGTGGCTATTATTATAAAGCTCGTTTAACAATATAGAATGATATTTGAAACGTTTACCTTCTTTATTTAAAGATATAAGACTCCAATGTTATGAAATTCATATTTTCGACAACCTTTCTATTATTATCGATCCTTAATATAGGTCTGGCACAAAAGCCTCCTACAACAGAGAAAGAAATTGAAAAAAGGTATAATGAAAGGATAAAGAAGAAATATATTCATGGAGTCTATATTCCTGAAGATCTCGCCGATGCTTTTGTTCATCTCAATAAGTTGATCGATAAAGATTCCAAAAAGAAGTTTAAAGAAGTACCTGAGAAAGTCGCTGTTCAAAAATTACATTTTAGTTTGGGGAGATGGATGATTTATAATTGGGGGTTTTATGAAGGATCAAGACTTTCTCATTCGATCCGGAAGATGGGGGTTTCTCATCCAGACGATATGGCTCGTTTCGTTATTATTACTTATCATAGATATTTAAATAAAGATGATTTAAAGGCAAAGGAACTGGTAGAGTATTTTGTAGAAAAGCAGAAACAAGAAATTTTGGATAGAAAAAGTAAGGGCAAGGTAATCCACGAAGAGAAACGAAAACGTCAGGAATAGATGCTTTGGTTTGGCCATGAAAAAAGCTGCTACGGAGACCGTAACAGCTTATATTTTACACCAGACAAAACTATACCCTCAAAAAAGTATGAAAAAAATTCCAAGGGTAATATTTCTTTAAAATCTCAATTTCATATTTATAATGCTAATTTAATTCAAATCACTCCAAAATTTTGTCTTAGTCAAGACAGCTATATTCTTCTCCATTTCAAATCAGACTGTTACCAGACATTTTATGCCTCTTTACTCGGTTTTTAAGCTAAACCTTTGATTCTTCTTGGAAATATTGAGAAGGTTTGATGCCGAATTTAATTGCCTTATAGCAGCTCATTTTAAACAATTATCGCTAGGACTTTTTTTTCATTCCTTTTTATTTATACTTTTGCATTCCATTACATGACATATTCCTATAAGATTACCTGCTTTTTATAACATTTTTGCTGCTTTACTGTATTATAAGGTATGATGTAAGCGGGTTTTAATTAGGAAGAGTAATTAAAATTATCTTTTAACGGACTCTTCATAGGAGTTTTATTTTAAACATAGAAATAGAATAGTGAGCTATGGCGAAGAATTTATTAATAGTTGAGTCCCCTGCGAAAGCTAAGACGATCGAGAAATATCTAGGTGGAGAATTTATCGTGAAATCTAGTATGGGACATATCCGAGATTTAGAAAAAGGTAATAAGGCGATAGATAAAGAAAATGGTTTTGAACCTAAATATGTCATCTCTCCTGAGAAGACAAGGGTGGTGAAAGAACTGAAAGATGCAGTTAAGAATGTCGAAGAGGTGTGGCTCGCGACGGATGAGGATCGCGAAGGAGAAGCTATTTCATGGCACCTTTGCAAAGTCCTAGGGCTCGATGAGCATACCACCAAACGAATTGTGTTTAGAGAGATTACCAAGCCTGCAATCCTCAAAGCAATTCAAAGTCCAAGAAAAGTAGATTTAAATTTAGTAAGTGCTCAACAAGCTCGACGTATCCTGGATCGTCTAGTCGGATTTGAGTTGTCAGAAGTATTGTGGAGAAAGGTCAAAGGAAAACTATCAGCTGGACGAGTTCAGTCTGTAGCGGTAAAGATCATCGTAGAAAGAGAAAGAGAGATCATGAAGTTTAAGGCGTCGCCTTTCTTTAAAGTCGCTTCTATCTTTGATGTTAAGAATGAACAAGGAAGGATGGTTGAATTAAAAGCTGAATTCCCTTCCAAGTTTGATGTTCAAGGTGATGCAGAAGCTTTTTTAAGTACTTGTAATGGCGCAACTTTTTCTATCAGCAACATTACCGTCAAGCCAATTAAAAGGAAACCTACGGCTCCTTTTACAACTTCTACTTTACAACAAGAAGCAAGTAGAAAACTAGGATTCTCTGTAAACCGGACCATGCAAAATGCTCAACGTCTTTATGAGCAAGGTCACATTACTTACATGAGAACGGATTCTGTAAACCTTAGTGAAACTGCTCTTCAAAATATTGCAACAGAAATTGAGTCGAAGTATGGACAAGAATATCTTCAGACTCGTAGATATAAGTCTAAAAAAGATAACGCTCAAGAAGCGCATGAGGCGATCCGACCTTCGGATATCAAAGCCGTACAAGTGACTTCAGATCGTGACCAACAACGATTGTACGAACTAATCTGGAAAAGAACAATTGCTTCTCAAATGGCAGAAGCTAAATTGGAAAAAACCGTCGTTGATGTTGGGATTTCTACTGCTCCAAGCCAATTTCTAAAAGCAGAAGGAGAGGTATTAAAATTTGATGGATTTCTTAAAGTATACCTCGTAGCTAAAGATGACGATGAGGATGAAGAGGAAGCAAAAGGTATGTTGCCTCCTTTAAGTGTAGGACAAATTTTAGGACTGAATGAAATGACTGCGACGGAACGTTTTACACGACCACCAGCACGTTATACGGAAGCTAGTTTGGTGAAAAAAATGGAAGAACTAGGAATTGGCCGTCCTTCTACTTACGCACCGACGATTAGTAAAATCATGGAACCTTCAAGAGGTTATGTTTCGAAAGAAGTACGTGATGGAGTAGAACGAGTTTATAAAGTATTTAAGCTAAAGGATAATAAAATAGAAGGGAAGTCAGAAACAGAGATGACTGGAGCGATCAAAAATCGTTTGGTGTCTAGTGATTTGGGGATGTTGGTTTGTGATTTCTTGTCGGAGCATTTTAGTGATATCATGACTTATAGTTTTACTGCAGAAATCGAAAAGAATTTTGATACAATTGCTGCTGGAGGTCAATCCTGGAATGATATGATTGGCGAATTTTATAAGCCATTTCATGCTACGGTTGAAGATACTTTGGAAAATGCAGATCGAGCAACTGGAGAACGTATTCTAGGTAAAGATCCTGAAAGTGGAAGAACCTTACTAGTTCGGATGTCTCGATATGGTCCATTGGTACAGATTGGAAATCAAGAAGAAGTTCCTGAAGATGAGAAACCAAGATATGCAAACTTGCGTCCTGGCCAGTCTTTAGAAACAATCCAGTTTGATGAGGCATTAGAGTTATTCAAATTGCCAAAAAGTCTAGGTGATTATGATGGTCATGATGTGCTTGTTGCTGTTGGAAGGTTTGGTCCTTATGTGAAATATAATGAAGCGTTTATTTCTCTTGGACGTGGAGTTGATCCACTTGAAGTGACCAAGGAAGAAGCGATCGTTTTGATCGAAGAAAAGAAAAAAGCAGATGCTCCGGTTGGTACTTATAAAGGCGAACCGATCACAAAAGGTAAAGGACGATTCGGACCATTTTTGAAATGGAATGATATGTTTATAAATATTCCAAGACGTTTTGAGCCAGAAACAATCACCATAGAAGAGATGCATGAATTGATTGCTGCTAAGGTTGAAAAAGAAGCAAATCGATACATTCACAGATGGGATGATCTTAAACTTTCCGTACAGAATGGCCGATGGGGCCCTTTCATCAAATACTTGAAAAAGAATGTCAAAATTCCTAAGATTGATGGTGAGCGGATGACTTCTGAGCAAGCTAAAGAGATGATGACGCTCGAGGAAGTGAAGAAATTGGTTGAATTGGAATACCCAGATGCTTTCAAAAAGAAAGAAAAGAAAAAGAGAGCTCCAGCTAAAAAGAAGGCACCAGCCAAAAAGAAAGCGGTTGCTAAAAAGAAATAAAATAAGCTTTAAATTTTTTAAGAGGTCATTAGTCAATTAGATTAATGACCTCTTATTTTTTTTGGACGTTTTACTTCCTGTCCTTTTAACTACTTAAGACCTTCTACTATAAGTTTCGCCGCATTTGCAGAAGCTCCCGATGAGCCCAGTTTTACTTCCAATTCTTTATAAGCCAGTTTCATTTCCAATGGCTCCTCCAAAATTTTTTCAAGTTCAATTTTCAAATTTTCCACATTAAAATCAGCCTGAATTAATTCCTTGACGAGAGGCCGGTCAAGTATTAAATTTACTAGAGAAATATATTTTACATTGACCAATTTCTTAGCGATCGAGTAGGAGAGGGTACTGCCCTTATAGCAAACGACTTGTGGAACTTTGAACAAACCAGTTTCCAAAGTTGCTGTTCCTGAAGTGACCAAAGCAGCACTTGCAAGCTGCAATAAATCGTAGGTTTTATTTTGAACGACCTTTACATTTGAACTACTGTCGTTTAAAATATTTTCATAAAAATTCAAAGGCATAGAAGGAGCAGCTCCGATGACAAATTGGTAATCTGGAAATTGTGGAACAACGGTCAACATAACGCTAAGCATTTTACTGATTTCCTGTTTTCGACTACCTGGCAATAATGCAACAATTGGTTTTTCGGAAAGTCCATGTACATTTTTAAAATCAGGACTGACCTTTCTGTCATGAACGACATCGAGTAATGGATGACCAATAAAGTCGACATCCATATCATATTTTTTATAAAAATCTTTTTCAAAAGGAAGAATCACAAACATCCGGTCGATGTCTTTTTTGATTTGATGAACACGCTTACTATTCCATGCCCAGATTTGTGGTGAAATATAATAGAATACTTTGATCCCTTGTTTTTTTGCCCACTTGGCAATCCGTAAATTGAAACCGGGGTAATCCACTAGAATCAAGACGTCTGGCTGATATTGAAGAATATCTTTTTTACAAAATTTTATATTATTTAAAATCGTCCGTAGGTTTTGGACCACCTCAATAAAACCCATGAAAGCTAAATCTCTATAATGTTTTACCAATTCCCCTCCGGCAGCTTCCATCAGATCACCTCCCCAAACCCTGAAGTTGGTATCCCTATCCTCTTCTTTTAATGCCTTCATCAAATTAGAAGCATGCAAGTCTCCCGAAGCCTCTCCGGCGATGATGTAATAATTCATTTGCTGATTTGGTATTGAATAAGTGAACAAGTTATAAAAAGCTAAATCTTACTTTTTATTGTTCATTTAAGTCGTTCAAATATCAACGACCTCACTCCTCACAACGACCGTAGGTCGCCTCACCTCTCATGCTTGTATTTATCCCAAATTAAGATCTCCATAATAATAGACAGCCCAAGCAATTCCCAAAATAACCGTAGGAATCATCACTCCTCTCATACTGTTATCATTTTTCTTTTTTTGAAAAGCATTAAATGGAATAAGATTAAAACAAATCGCTAATAAAGCAATCGTTCGGAGTCGCCAGTCTCCATAAGTCGAATTGACCAACTGGCTTAATATCCAAAATAATCCCTGAAGTATTCCAAAACCAATTAAGGGAAGGCATACACCAATAAGCAATCCAAGGGGAAGGCTGTTTTTTTCAAAAATCTTCATTGTATAATATTGATTGAAAATTTAGCAATGATCAATTGTTCTTTTGCTAATTTATAAACTTTATTATTTTTCCAGCTCACGCATTTCCGGAATGGTCTCATACTTCGTCAAATCATGCATAGATGGAACCACTGAAATATATCCATTCTCTAATGCCCAAACATCGGTATCTTCACCAGTATCTTTATTGATGAATTTTCCAGTCAACCAATAATATTTTTCTTGTCGAGGATCTTTAGACTCTGTATATTCTTCCACCCACATAGCTTCCGCTTGTCGGCAAACTTTGATCCCTTTGATATCTTTAGTGGCTAAATTTGGAATGTTGACATTCAAAAGGTGAGCATGAGGAATTCCATTTTTCAAAACATGCTCCATGATCTTTTTGATAAAAGGTTTTCCATTCTCGAAATTCGCATCGAAACTAAAATCTAAAAGCGAAAATCCAATCGAATCCACTCCAACCAAGGAAGCTTCCATGGCAGCGGACATGGTTCCAGAATACAAGATATTGATCGCAGCATTGGAACCATGATTTATACCTGAAACGCAAAGGTCAATCGTTTTGTCTTTCAGCAAAACTGAATTGGCCAATTTTACACAATCCACTGGCGTACCTGTACATTCATAAGCTTCGATACCATCAAAAGGATCAACTCGTTTCAATCTCAAAGGATCACTAATCGTAATGGCATGTCCCATACCGGATTGAGGAGAATTTGGAGCAACTACGAGCACATCGCCAAGTGTTCTGGCAACATCTACCAAAGCCTTGATTCCTGGAGCGAACATTCCATCATCATTTGTAACTAGTATCAAAGGTTTTTTCATCATTTCTATTTTAGGGACACAAATTTAGTGAAATATAATCAGCTATCTACTGTATTTTACTTTCCCTTTACAATTTTTCAACCATTCGCATCCAACATTGTTCTATCTTTGCAAAAGCAAGTCAGTAATTAGTAAAAACTCTTGGTTACTTGCCAAATGTTAACTTTATCATTTAAAATTTGTGATCCATGTCTGATTTTGGAAAAAAAGGAATATTATTAGTAAATCTCGGAACTCCTGACGAACCAAGTTATGGAGCGGTGTTTAGATATTTAAATCAATTTTTGACGGATGGAAGAGTTATTGATATTCCATGGTTGCCTAGAAATTTATTGGTTAGAGGTATTATTGCCCCTTTTCGATCAAATTCTTCTTCGAAATTGTACAAAAAACTATGGACAGAGGAAGGCTCTCCTTTAAAATTTTATGGTGAACGATTAGCCGAAGGTGTCCAAGAGTCTTTAGGATCAGAATATGAAGTAGAACTGGCAATGCGCTATCAAAGCCCTTCCATTGAATCTGCTTTAGATCGATTATTAAAAAAACAGGTATCGGAGATTGTGGTGCTTCCATTGTTCCCTCAATATGCTTCAGCATCAACGGGAAGTGTTCATGAAGAAGTTATGCGATTGCTATCAAAAAGACAGGTTGTACCTCCTTTGAAATTGATAAATTCGTTTTATGATGATCCACGAATGATTGACATTTTTGTTGATAATTCTAAAAAATATGACCTTGAATCTTACGATCATATTTTATTTAGTTTTCATGGATTACCACAACGCCATATGCGGAAAGCGGATGACTGCGGACACTGTCTACAAGTAGAAAATTGTTGTAGTATTATTTCTATAAGGAATCAATTTTGTTACTCTGCTCAAAGTCATGCGACTGCTCATGCTATTGCTGCAAAACTCAACCTTTCAAAAGATCAATACACCATTTGCTATCAATCTCGTCTTGGGAATGATCCTTGGATGCAACCTTATACCAGTAAAATTATTGAAGAAAAAGCGGAGGCTGGTGTAAAGCGAATGCTTGTTTTTTGTCCAGCTTTTGTTTCTGATTGCTTGGAAACCACCATTGAAATACTAGATGAGTATCAAGAAGAATTCGAGGAGAAAGGTGGTGAGCATCTTGATTTGGTAGAAAGCCTGAATGATAATCCTAAGTGGATTGAAACGGTGGCGGAAATGGTGAAGGAAGCCTAGTTAAATCAAAATGTCAATTGAAATCAAAATCAAAATGGGATTCTGTTTTTCAATTGAACAGATTACTAAATAAAAACTTCTGTTTATTTATTTATAGACAACCATAGGAACCTACTTGGGGGCAAGTTTTGATTTTGATTTATATTTTGATTGTATTTTGTATTGATACTCTTTTAAGTTTAAGCCAACTTTAAGTGGCTGTAACTTGAAAGTTGGGAATCATGACAAGTTTGTAACTTGTCGGTCTCGTCTGCTTAAATTTATAGGTTATTACAAAAGAATCAATGTGAGTTTAAATTAAACTTCCCAAAAGATTTTTTTTGTACTTTTACAAAAACTAAGCAAACATCAATGACTCATCAGGATATTTTAAAATCAATACGAGCCAAACAATACCAACCTGTATATTTTCTACATGGGCCAGAGTCTTATTACATCGATCTAATTTCAAAATACATTGAGGATAATGTACTTTCTGAAGGAGAGAAATCTTTTAATCAGATGACTTTTTATGGAAAAGATTCTGATGCAAAAACGATCATTGATGCGGCGAGTAGATATCCGATGATGGCATCTCATCAGGTTTTGATTTTAAAAGAAGCACAAGAGATGAAAGGGCTTCAAGATCTTCAGCCATATATTGAAAAAGCAGTTCCAACGACTATCCTTGTTATTTGTCATAAGTATAAAAAATTAGATGCTCGAACACGTTTTGCAAAATCACTGAAGAAAGGCGCTGTTGTTTACGAATCAAAAAAGCTTTACGATAATCAAGTAGCAGATTGGATCACTACTTTTTTGAAAAGTAAAAAGATGACTATCTCTCCAAGTGCTTCTCAATTAATTGCAGAATACTTGGGAACTGATCTTTCAAAGATTGTAAATGAGCTAGATAAATTAGTGATTAACCTTCCTGCAGGAACAGCCATCACTGAAAAACATATTCAGGATAATATCGGAATCAGTAAAGACTTTAATGTTTTCGAATTACAAAAAGCGCTTGGATCTCGAAATGTGGTAAAAGCGAATCGGATTGTAAATTATTTTATTTCAAACCCTCGGAAGAACCCATTGGTTGTGGTGATTGGAACTTTGTATAATTATTTTAGCAAAGTTTTTATCATGCATTTTATGAAAAATAGCGGCGATCAGGAAGTGTCCAGAGCTTTAAAATTACGTTCCGACTTTTTTCTAAAAGAATATAAAGTTACTGCTAGAAATTTTAATCTTGCTCATACTAAAAAAGTGATAAGCTTGTTGAAAGAATATGACCTTCGTTCGAAAGGAGTAGACAATAGTTCTACCAACGAAGGTGAACTGATGAAGGAATTGGTGTGGAAAATTTTACATTAATATAATTTAGTCCAATAACTTATAAAAAAGAGAAGGCAGATACTTTTTAAAGTACCTGCCTTCTTTATTTTTTATGTTATAAAATCATTTCTTTATCTTTTAGTTCTTACCTCTCAATACAATAAATTGTTGGCTAGTTACTCCTCTCTCCGTATAGATCGCTAAAACATAAGTACCATTCGGAAGATTTGCAGTATTAATAGAGAAAGTGTTTTCACCTCTTAAAGGATTCATCTCTTTTGTATAAAGTACTTGACCAGTCATATCTTTAACTTCAAAAATTGTGAAGTTCTCATCCGGTGTATCGTAAACAACATTCAATTCACTTGTTGCTGGATTAGGCGATAGATCAGTAGTCGTAGGTTCTTCTGAAACGAGACCTGATCCTTGAATAACTTCGATTGGACCGCACTCAGCCATACATCCATTTGCATCTACAACTAGTACCGTATAAGTACCAACTTCAACATCTTCGAAAGTCGGTGAACTCTGGTAATTTATACCATTATCAATACTATAAGAAAGATCTCCAGTACCTCCAGCAGTTAGCATGTTGATGTCAAATAAATCCGGATTTCCAGAACTTGCAGGCGATACTTCATGACCACAACTAATAACTGTTGGCTCATTGATAATCAATCCACAAATAAAGATACATCCATTAGCATCTGACAATGTCAAACCGTAAGCACCAGCAGGAAGACCTTCAACAGTTTCGGTAGAATCACCAGTACTCCATTCAAAAGTATAAGGCATAGTTCCTCCTTGAGCGACCGCTTCTAGGATACCATCATTTGCACCATTACAAGTGATATTGAAAGATTCATAGATAGCAATCAATTGCTCTGGTTGTTCAACTGTAATCGTACATAAAGAAGAACATCCATTTATATCAGTAACGGTTACACTATACTGGCCAGCAGGAACATCAACTTTTGATGAGGTCGTATCTCCATCATTCCATAAGTAAGTATAAGGACCTTCACCTCCAGAGATTTCAACACTCACTTGTCCATTTGCTTCTCCAGTACAAAGTACATCTTCTGCAGAACAAATTACCAGTAATGGGTTTTCAGCTTCAATAGTTACAGACTCGATTGAAGAACATCCGTTATCATCAGTAACAGTTACGTTGTAAATACCAGCTAGTAAAGCATCAATATTTGCAGTCGTTGAACCATTGCTCCATTCATAAGTATAAGGAGCAGCACCTCCATTAATCGTTGTTTCAACACTACCTGTATTGTCTTCTTGACAAGTCAGTAGGTTAGTTGTAAAAATAATATCAATTGGAGCAGGCTCATCAATTGTTGTAAAGTTAACAACAGAACATCCATTATTGTCAGTGACAGTTACCATATAAGTTCCTGATGACAAAGCATTAATAAAAGGAGAGTTTGCTCCAGTACTCCAGCTATAAGAATAAGGAGCCATTCCTCCAATTGCAGTTACAAAAGCTGTCCCGTCATTATCACCACCACAGTCGAGTGGGGTAGAAGAGATTACTACTAATAATGCACTTGGCGAAGTAATTGTCGCAGAAGAAAATCCTTGACATCCGTTAACATCTGTTACCGTTAGAGAATAATTTCCAGCATTCAATTCTTCAATATTTTCAGTTGTTGCACCATTGCTCCATGCATAGGTAAATGGTGGCATTCCTTGTTGAACGGTAGCAGAAATACTTCCATTAGAACCACCATTACAATCAATATTTTCAGTATTTAAAGTAAGGGTAAGTGCCGGAGCTGCTATTACTTCAGAAGTACAAATCGTTGAACATCCTACTGCATCTGTAACGGTTACGGTGTAAATACCTGCAGGTAATAAATCAGCATCTTCAGTATCCATTCCGTTACTCCATAAGTAAGTATAAGGAGCCGTTCCACCAGAAACAGTTAAGTCAATATTTCCAACACTAGGTGTTCCACAACTTGCTGCTGTTGGAACACAAGTCAATATGATTGGGTCTCCAGATTCTACAACAGCAGTACTGATACTTGAGCATCCTTTTGAATCTGTAACAGTTACGTTATATGTTCCAGCGACAATATTAAAAAGGTCTTCAGTTGTAGCTTCGTTACTCCAGTTATAAGTATATGGTGCCGTTCCACCTTCGACGGTTAAGTCGATAGCTCCTGAAGCTTCTTGACAATTTTCATTGATAGAAAAAGTACTTGTCATTAATGCTTCTGGTTCAGTGATGACAATGGCTCCAAAGTTTTGACAGCCATTTCCATCAGTTACTGTTAGTGTATAAGAACCAGCAGAAAGATTATTTATAAAGGAATTTGTTCCACCATTACTCCATTCGTAAGAATAAGGTTGAGTTCCTCCAAGAACAGTTGCAAACCCTGTCCCGTTATTGTTACCATTACAAGAAATATCATTTCCAGAAGCAATAACCAATAGGGTAGCAGGCTGAGTAATGAATGAAGAACAAGTTGTAGAACAACCGTTAACATCCGTTACAGTTAAAGAATAACTACCCGGAGAAAGATTGTTGATACCCTCAGTAGTCGCTCCTGTACTCCATTCAAATGTATATGGTTCAGTTCCTCCTGATACGCTTGTACTGATGTTTCCATCATTATTATTTCTACAAGAAATATTATTGCTTAAGCAAGACAAAGATAAGCCAGCAGCTTCTGTGATTGTAGTAGAACAAGTGGTTGTACAACCATTGCTATCAGAAACAGTTACTGAATAAGTTCCTGCTGAAACACCATCAATATCTTCAGTAGTTGCTCCGTTATTCCACTCATAAGTATAATCTCCAGAACCACCGGTTACTGTTACATCAACACTACCATCAGGCTGACCTCCACATGGAATTTCAGATGCATCACATACCGCTTCTAATTCAGTTGTTTGTTGAACAGAAGAAGAGCAAATACCTGTGCATCCATTGGTATCAGAAACAGTAACGGTATAAGTTCCAGGATCTAAGTCTGCAAGATCTTCTGTTGTTGCACCATTGCTCCATTCAAATGAATAGTTGCCCGTTCCGCCATTTATAGAAAGGTTGACACTTCCAGTATTTGCTTCACCGCAAACTGTGTTTTCAGCAAGACAAGATAAATTTAAACCTAAAGAAACTTCTACAGTAGTATTACAAGTAGTGATACAACCATTTGCATCGGTAACAGTTACGGTGTAAATTCCTGAAGGAACGTTTAATAAGTCTTGAGAAATATCTCCTGTACTCCAAAGGTAGGTGTAAGGTTCAACACCACCAGTTACATCAGTGTGAACATTTCCAGAATTTGAATTTCCACATGTCACTCCATCTGCATTACAAACTGCTTCAAGGATTGGAGTTGCTTCGATAATAGAAGTACAAGTAGCTGTACAACCATTTGCATCCGCAATAGTTACGGTATAAATTCCAGCATTAAGATTTGTTTGATTTTGAACGAAAACACCATTACTCCAGAAGTAAGAAAAAGGAGCCGTTCCGCCTGTAACACTCACTGAAATACTTCCCGTTTGTTCTGCTCCACAGTCTAGATTTTGAGAAGTACAAGTTGGTACGATAGGATCGACAATATTTAAACTTGCTTCACAAACAGCAACACATCCATTAATATCAGTAACCGTAACGGAGTAGATTCCTTCAGCTACATCATTTAAGTTTTGCGTAATTGCACCATTACTCCATAGGTAAGAAAAAGGAGCCGTTCCACCGTTTACCGCTAAATTGATGTTTCCAGAATTAGCTATTCCACATAAAAGATTTTGACCAGTACAAGTAGCACTTAATGCATCAATCAAATTGATCGTTGTACTGCAAGCAAAATCACAACCGTTCGCATCAGTAATCGTCACTTCATAAGTTCCTTCGTTTAAGTTACCAATATTTTGAGTTGTTGCACCATTGCTCCATGCATAAGTAAAAGGAGCTGTTCCTCCACTAGTGATGACTTCAATTGATCCAGAGTTAGACTCACCACAAGATAAATCTTGTCCATTACAAACTGCAGAAAATGGATTTGCAACTTCGATGATTGCAGAACAAACTGCAGAACATTCGTTTGCATCTAGAACGGTTACTTCATAAGTACCTGCCTCTAAATCTAAAAGATTTTGAGTCGTAGAACCATTGTCCCATTGGTAAGTAAAAGGAGCCGTTCCACCTGTTGCTGTAATATTAATTGAACCTGTATTAGCAAGTCCACATTCTAATTGATTTGCATTGCAAGTCACACTCAGCAGGGTAGGCTCATCAACAGTTGTTGAACAAGTAGTTATACAACCGTTTTCATCTGTAGCAGTTACGGTATAAGTACCACTGCTTAGATTTTCTAAATGTTGTGTCGTGGCACCAGTATTCCAAAGGTAAGTGTAATTACCAGAACCGCCATTGACGTTTAGTAAAATACTACCTGAATTATTCTGGTGACAGGACAAAGGAGTTGATGAACAATTTGCAATCATTTCTGCATTAGATTCAATTGCTGTTGTAAAAATATTGCTACATCCATTTTCGTCACTGACTGTGAGTGTATATTCACCAGTTGTTAAGCCGGTAAGGTGCTGAGTTGTTTCACCGTTACTCCATTCAAAAGTATAAGCTCC